>CBDUBO010000008.1:0-17117 GCA_965365405.1 uncultured Rhodothermales bacterium
GGCGGGCACGGCCCCCTTCCCCGCCGACCTGTATGCCAACCGCTGGCCTGTGCAGAAGCACGACCACGTCTCCATCCCCGCCGGCACAGTTCACTGTTCGGGCGCCGGATGCATGGTGCTCGAAATCAGCGCGACGCCCTACCTGTTCACCTTCAAGCTGTGGGACTGGGACCGGATGGGGCTGGACGGTAGGCCCCGCCCCATCCACCTCGAGCACGGCCTCGCCAATCTTCAGTGGGCGCGCAGCACCGCGTGGACGGCTGAAAACCTGATCGGGCAGATCGCGCAAACGGGCGCGGGGCCGGGCTGGCGCGAGGAACGGACGGGGTTGCACCCGCTGGAGTTCATCGAGACGCGCCGCCTCTGGTTCACCGCGCCCGCGCCGCGCCACACCCGTGGCACCGTCCACGTGCTGTGCCTGGTGGAAGGCGACGCGGCGTTTGTCGAGAGCCCCACAGAGGCGTTCGCGCCCTTCCGACTGGGCTATGCCGAGGTCGCCATCGTGCCCGCCGCCGTGGGCACCTACCGGGTGCGCCCTGCCAGGCCTGCCGGCGCCCCGCTGGCGCTCCTCACGGCGTACGTGCGCCGCGAAGCAGCGGCGGCTGAAGCTGCACGACGAGAGCCGTAGCCCGGCCCGATGCCCCCGCCTTCAGCGCTCGGATTCGAGGCGCTGCGCGAGCCGCTGGCGAGCGGCGTCTGCATACCGCGCGCACGCCGTCGTATCCACCAGCATCCCTTTCTCCACGCGCTCGAACAGGTTAGAGGCTTCAGGATGCGGCGTCAGCAGAATGTCGCACGAGAGGTTTTCGAGCACCGTGTAGCTGCGCGCGAAGTCGGTCAGCACGGCAGGGTAGCGCGTGCTCTCGCTGAAGCGGTAGCCCTCCTCGGAAACGGGCGTGAGGCTGTCCGCATAGACGAGGGTGAGACACCGACCGGCATCGCACGACGCCCACGTCCACGTCGTGCCCCCGGCCGAGTGCCCCGGGGTGAAGTGCGCCGTGAGCGCGAGCGGGCCCACGCGGAGGGTTTCTCCGTCGCCAATCACACGGACGGATTTCACGCGCGGCATCGGCAAGGGAAGCAGTTCGGCGTACTGCGGATCGTCCGCACCCGGCCTGCCCCTTTCGAGCACGCGGGCGCTGGACGGACTCGCGGCGACGGTGGCACCGGAGGCCCGCTGAAGAGCCGCGACCCCGCCGGAATGGTCGAAGTGCGCGTGCGAGTTGAGGATGAGCTTTACGTCCTCCATCCGAAACCCGAGCGCCTCGACGTTTGCCCTGATGCGCGGAGCCGACTCCGGCAGCGCGCCGTCGATGAGCACGTGCCCTTCGGGCGAGGTCACGAGAATCGCACTCAGCCCGTTCGTGCCGACGTAGTAGGTGTTGCCGTAGATCCGGACGGGGTCGCGGGGCGCGTTCCAGGCGGCGCAGTTGGAGCACGGCGTCAAGGCCTGCGCAGCGGGGCCACCAGCTTGCGGAAGGGACGTGCACGCGCCGAGCACGAGCAGCAACGACAGCGGAAATCTCATAGAGGGGTGAAGGCGGTGGGGCAGGATGGACATCAGCACGTAAACGCGCCAGGACCGCACGGCAGCCCCCGAAGGGGCATACCGCGCAGGCCCAACATACGCGGGTGCTGCGTGCGCGGCTCCGCGCTGGACCGCAGAAAGCGGGCAGCACTGTGATAGAGATTGCGCGCTTCTGCACCGCGCTCAGGAACAGCGTTTTCCCGAGGGCGACCGCCCCTTAGGACCCACCATCCGACCGGAAGCACGCCTCGCGCGGCTGTCGGGTCGCAGCTTCTCCCCCTTCACGCAACGCGTCAGACCGCGTGTTCGAGAGGCGGCGTGCCCACCTTCTGGCTTCCCAGCGGCATCATCGGCTGGTCGAAGAACGACTCCACCACAGCAGCCGAAAAAAAGCCGACGCACCGGGCGGTCTCGTTTCCGACGTTTCGCACCCCGTGCGGCACCATGGCCGGGATCAGCACCGCCTGCCCCGCCGATAGCCGCCCGGTCTCGTCCCCCAAGCTCGCCTCGACCGTGCCAGAAAGCACCAGCACGATCTCTTCGGCACTGTCGGTGTGGGTGCCCAGGTAATGCCCCGGCTCAATCTCGAAGTAGACCAGCGAGGAGCTTTCGTTGCCCGTTGCTGCATAAAACGGGAAGTCGCACGCAATCCGCATCGCCCCATCGTGTTCGTACCAGGCGTCGAGCAATTTCAGTTTGTTCAGGTCTACCGTGTGCATAGGTACCTCGTGGTTTGATGGACGCCGGAGTTTTTGGTTGAACACCGACGTATAATGAATGTGGCAGCAACGATACGAACCTTCCGCCCGGCTGTCAATATCAATGAACACCCGTGTTTAACTAAATTACTCGATGGCTAGAGCATACAAGCTGAAGCAACGGGCCGAGAGCCAGGAAGCGACACGCCAGCGCATCGTCGAGGCCACGGTGGCCCTCCACGAATCGGTTGGCGTGGCCTACACCACCATCCGGGCCATTGCCGAAGAGGCCGGGGTGGAACGCGCAACCGTATACCGGCACTTCCCCGACGAACACAGTCTCCTCTCCGCCTGCACCAGCCACTACCTCCGCGAAAACCCGCCTCCGGACCCGGACGCGCTTGGCCGAATCGCCGAGCCAGAGCAGCGCCTGAGAGCCGGGCTTACACAGATCTACGCGTACCACCGCCAGACGGAGGCGATGACGGCCAACGCCGAGCGCGATCTCCCGCACTCCCCCACGCTTGCAACCGTACTTGCCCCCTACCTCGAACGCTGGGCGCAGTGCCGTGACGTGCTCGCGGACGGCTGGCCGACTGGGCATGGAGACGCCAGCCGCCTGCGGGCAGCGGTCGGCCTCGCGATGGGCTTCCAGACGTGGCGGGCGCTGGTTCGGGTGGAGGGGCTGGACGATGAGGAAGCCGTTGACCTCATGGTCGCAATGATTCGTTGCGCGGCCTGATGCGTATCCAGATTCCAGGCCGCCGCGCCCGGAATCGTGACTGGCCTCGAACTTGCCGACGGGTGTCCGGGGCGCGTTGCAAACGTTGCTACCTTGGCCGCTCACCCGCGCCTGCCCCTTTTCTCCCTGCTCCGTGGCCTTCGACCTCATCGCCCTCGACACGCGCGTACAGCGCCGCCTCAACGAACTCGAACACCACCGGTATCCGGAACACTGGCCCCTCGGCGGCTGGCGCGTCGCGCGGGAATGGCCCGCGCACCTGTCCCGCCCTGCCTTCGCGGACGCCCTCGAAGCCCTCAACGGCGAGGCCGCCTTTGGGCCCACCGACAGCTTTGCCACCGCGCCTGCGGATGCGCAGACCTACTGGCTCAGCACTGAGGCAACAGTACCGGACGCGCTGGCGGGCAGGCGCGCCACCCTCCTGTTCAGCACCGAGGCCGAGTGCATGGTGTACGTGGACGGCGCGCCCTGGCAGGCCCTCGACGAGAACCGCGCCCGCGTCGTGCTGGCCGAGCGCGCCGAGGCGGGCCGGACGTACCGGCTCGACGTGATGCTCTTCTCCGCCCGCGACCGTAGGCCCAAGGCGCTTTCGGCCCGCTGGGTGCAGACCGACGAGGCTGTCGAGGCGTACCGCCACACGCTGCGCACCGTCGCGGGGGTGGCGCGTACGCAGCCGGCCGACAGCCTGACGGGCACCCGGCTGTGGCAGGCCGTTGATGCCTCCCTCAACCGGCTCGACTTCCACGGACACTACGGGCGCGTGGACGTGACCGAGGCGGCCCGCGTGCTCGACGAGGCCCTCGCCGCGCTGCGCGAAACCACGCCCCCGCAGGACTTCGACGTGTTTCTCGTGGGCAACTCGCACATCGACGTGACGTGGCTGTGGACGCTCGAAGAGACGCGCGCCAAGATGGGGCGCACCACGGCCACGGCGCTGCGCTACCTGGACGAACTGCCCGACTACCGTTTTGCCCAGAGCCAGCCGCAGCTTTACGAATTCCTCCGCCAGGACTTCCCCGACCTCTTTGCTCGCGTGCAGGAGCGGGTGGCCGAAGGGCGCTGGGAGATTATCGGGGCAACGTGGGTGGAGCCGGACTGCAACATCACCGGGGGCGAGGCGCTCGTGCGCCAGATCCTGCACGGCCAGCGCTTCTGGCAGACCCACTTTGGACGCACCAGCGACGTCATGTGGCTGCCCGACACGTTTGGCTACGCCTGGGCGCTGCCGCAGATTTTGCGCAAGAGCGGCATCAGCACGTTTGTCACGCAGAAGCTGACGTGGAACAACACCAACGTCTTTCCCCACGGCCACTTCGACTGGGAAGGGGTGGACGGCACGCGCATCCGGTGCACGTTTCCGCAGATCTACGTGGCCCGCGTCTTTCCCGAAACCATCGCCCAGTTCTACGAGCGCTACCCGTCCAAGCACGTCGTGCCCTCGTTTCTCTACCTCTACGGCTACGGCGACGGCGGCGGCGGGCCGATGCGCGAGGACGTGGAGATCGGGCGGCGACTGGCGGACGTGCCGGGCTTTCCGCGCTGCCGGACGGCCACGGCAGGCCAGGCGCTGACGGCCATCCGCGCAGAAGCCGACGCCGTTGCCGCGCAGACGGGCCGCGCCGTGCCCGTCTGGAAGGGCGAGTTGTACCTGGAGTCGCACCGGGGTACGCTCACGACGCACGCACTCGTCAAAAAGCGCAACCGGCAGTGCGAGGTGCGCCTGCGCGAAGCCGAGGTGTGGGCCTCCATCGCCGCCGCCCGGCGCGGCCACCCCTACCCCGTCGAAGCGCTGGACGCGGCCTGGAAAAAGGTGCTCCTCAACCAGTTCCACGACATCGTGCCCGGCACCAGCATCGAGGCCGTCTATCCGGGTGTGCACACGCGCTACGAAGAGGTGCTGGCGACGGCAGACGCCGCCACGACGGAAGCCCTCGCCGCGCTGAGCGCCGCGCCCGGCGGCGAGGGCTTCACGGTCTGGAACAGCCTGGGGTGGACGGTGACGGACTACGTGGAGGTGGACGCGCCCGAGGCCGCAGTTTTCCACGTCGCCGGGCCGGATGGGCAGCCCGTGCCCCACCAGAACACCGCTGGCGGGCGCGTGGGGCTCGAAGTCACCGTGCCGGCGCTGGGCGCGGCGGCCTTCACCTTCCGCGCGGGCGCCGCCCCGGCTGACGCCTCCGGCGGAGCGCCCGTTGCGGAGGCAGGCAGCCTCGTCAGCCAGCGCTTCCGCGTCCACTTCGACGCCGAAGGACGCGTGCAGTCGCTCTACGACGCCGTGCTCGAACGCGAGTGGATGGCCGCGCCGGGCAACGCCTTTCAAACCTTCGACGACCGGCCCAACCAGTGGGAGGCGTGGGACGTGAACGACTGGGACCAGGAAAAGCCGCTCGCCCTCTTCACGCTCGAAAAGGCGGAAGTAGCCGAGTGCGGCCCCGTCCGCGCCGTGATGCACTTTGTCCACACCTCCGCGGCAGGCAGCCGCATCGAGCAGGACGTGGTGGTGTACCGGACGCTGCCGCGCGTGGACTTCCTCACGCGGGTAGACTGGCAGGAAAGGCGCGTGCTGCTCAAGGTGGCGTTTCCCGTGGCCGTCCACAGCGCGCACGCGGCCTACGAGATTCAGTACGGCACCATCGAACGGCCCACGGGGCGCAACACGACGTGGGAGCAGGCCCGCTTTGAGGTGGCCGCGCACCGCTGGACGGATCTGTCCGAGGGCGGCGGCGGCGTGAGCCTGCTCAACGACTGCAAGTATGGGCACGACATCCACGACGGCGTGATGCGCATTACGCTGCTGCGCAACCCCGTTTTCCCCGACCCCCGGATGCCGTGGGAAGAGTTCGCGCTGCCGGGCCGCGAGGCCGAAGTCGTCCACACCGACACGGGCCGACACGACTTCCGCTACGCGTTTTTCCCGCACGCCGACAGCTGGCGAGCGGGCACGGTGGCGCAGGCGCACCTCTTCAACAGCCCGCTGCGCGTGACGCCGGGCGCGGCCGTGCCGGAGGCTTCGGGCGCGGTGTCGGTGCCGGGCGTGGTGCTCGAAGCCCTCAAGCAGGCCGAGGACGGCGACGGCTTTATCGTGCGCGTGTACGAGGCCCACGGCGCGCGCGGCGCCGCGCGCGTGCGGTTGCCCTTCGCCCTTGCCCGCGCCCACGCCACCGACCTGATGGAGCGCACCGCGCCGGACGAAGGCCCGGTCGAACTCGACGCCGACGGTGCGCTCGCCTTCCACGTACAGCCTTTCGAGATTCGCACGTTCCGCGTCCACCCCCGATGAGCCCTTCTCCCCCCAACAGGCGCGCCCCACGCGACACGCCCGCCGACTGGGTTGATCCTCTCATCGGCACGGACTCGTCGTACGAATTCTCTAACGGCAACACCTACCCTACCGTCGCGCTGCCGTGGGGCATGGCCGCGTGGACGCCGCAGACGCAGGACGACGCCTGGACGTACCGCTACCGCGACGAGGCCTTTCAGGGCATCCGCCTGACGCACCAGCCCAGCCCGTGGATCGGGGACTACGGACGCCTTACCGTGATGCCGCAGACGGGCCGTGCCCTGGCCCTTCCGGCGGCGCGGGCGTCCCCGTTTTCGCACCGCCGCGAGCGGGCGCGCCCCTATGGCTACGCCGTCCACCTCGACCGCTACGACGTGCGCGTGGCCGTCGCCCCGACGCGGCGCTGCGGCGTGCTGCGCGTGGACTTCCCCGCCACCGCAGAAGCCTTCCTCGTCTTCGACACGCACGGGGGCGGCGCAGAGGTCTCTTTCGACGCCGAGAACAACCGGCTCGTCGGCTGCACGCGCGGTCATTCGGGCGGCGTCCCCGATGACTTCGCGCACCACTTCGTCGTCACGTTCAGCCGGCCCGTCGTGGCCTTCGGCGCGGCGGGTACGGACGAGGCGGGCTGGACGGAGACGCGGCTCGCGGGCGACCGGGTGTGCGCTGCCGTCCGCTTCGACGCGCGGCACGGGCAGCGCGTCGAGGTGCGCGTGGGCACGTCGTTCCTCTCGGCGGCACAGGCGGCCCGCAACCTGACGCGCGAGGTGGGCACCCGCACGTTCGGCCAGGTGCAGCGGGCGGCGCGGCAGGTGTGGAACCGGCACTTGCAGCGCGTCGAGATCGAGGGGGCGACAGAGGGGCAGCGGACGACGTTCTACACAGCGCTGTGGCGGGCGCTGCTGTTTCCGCGCCCCCTCCACGAGCCCGACGAAACAGGCGCGCTGCGCCACTGGAGTCCGTTCGCCGGCGGCGTCCACGACGGCCCGATGTACACCGACAACGGCTTCTGGGACACCTACCGCACCGTCTATCCGCTCCTGTCGATCCTCTTTCCTCGCCGCTACGCCCGCATCGTGCAGGGCCTGGTGCACGCCTACCGTGAAGGCGGCTGGCTGCCCAAGTGGATGAGTCCGGGCTACCGCGACTGCATGATCGGCACGCACGCCGCCGCCGTCATCGCCGATGGCTTTCTCAAGGGCATCCGCGACTTCGACGCCCCTACCGCCTACGCTGCCATGGTGCAGGACGCAACGGTGCCGAGTCGCAACGGCGCGGTGGGCCGCCGGGGCGTGGCGCGCTACGAAGCTCTCGGCTACGTACCGTGCGACGAAGTCGGTGAGGCCACGTCGCGCACGCTCGAATTTGCCTATGGCGATTTCTGCGTGGCCCGGCTGGCCGAGGCGCTGGGGCACACCGCCGACGCCGAGCGCTTCTACGCCCGCGCCCTGTCGTACCGCCACGTCTTCGACCCGGCGGCGGGCTTCATGCGCGGGCGGCGCGCCGATGGCGCGTGGCACACGCCCTTCGACCCGACCGAGTGGGGCGGCCCGTTTACCGAAGGCTCGGCATGGCACTTCACCTGGACCGTCATGCACGACCCCGCCGGGCTCATTGCCCTCTTCGGTAGCCGCGCGGCGTTCGCCCGGAAGCTCGACGCCGTTTTTACGACGCCGGGCGAGTTCCGCGTGGGTTCTTACGGCTTCGTCATCCACGAGATGGCCGAGATGGTGCGGGGCCAGATGGGGCAGTACGCGCAGTGCAACCAGCCCATCCACCACGCGCTCTACCTCTACCCGTGGGCCGGGCAGCCGTGGAAAACGCAGCAGCGCGCCCGCGAGGTGATGACGCGGATGTACGGCCCCACCCCGGACGGCCTGCCGGGCGACGAGGACAATGGCGAGATGTCGGCGTGGTACGTGCTGAGCGCGCTCGGCCTCTACCCCGTGGCCCCCGCCGACCCGCACTACGTGCTGGGCAGCCCGCTTTTCACGCGCGCCACGCTCCACCTGCCCGGCGGCGGCACCTTCACCATCGAAGCGCCGGGCAACGCGCCGGACGCGCCCTACGTTCAGTCCGCCCGGCTCAACGGACAGCCGCACGGGCGGGCCTTCATCCACCACACCGCCCTCTGCCAGGGCGGCACGCTGCGGCTGGAGATGGGGCCGGAACCCAATACCACCTGGGCCGCCGCCCCCGCCGACGCGCCGCCATCGCTCAGCCCGCTGCCGCCAGAGTAAGGCACGTTACCGGCACGGCGCGTAGGTGTCCACCAGGCTCTGCACCCGCAGCTGCGCCTGCACGGCTTCCAGGCGCATCGGGGCGCGGGGCCGCAGGTGGATGCAGCGCGTCTGACCAGGCCGCAGGTGGAAAAAGTTGTCCGACAGGTGCGCGTCGGCGTCGGTCAGCGTCAGCCACACCCACAGCGCCGTCCGGCTGGCGGCGAGCGTCACGGCAAACCCGCCGTCGGCTGACGGGGTGATGGTGTGGGCAATGCCGGGCGCTTCCAGTTCCAGGTGCTTGGGGCGGGCGAAGAGGACGAGGTTTTCGGAGACGGTTTCTTCTGCGTCCTCCTCGTGGAGCGCCAGCCACAGCAGCACGTCGCGCGGGCCGCGCGCTTCGAGCCATCTCGATACGTCGAGCGTGACGAGCGCGTGGCTGGACTGCGCCGGAACGTCCGCGGCGTGCGTGCCCGCGTCGAGCGGTTCGCCCGCAGCCGTCGTCAGCGTCCACCGGAGGGTGCAGCGCGCGGCGGCGCGGCGGTCGCTCGTGGCGTGGACGGTGACCCTTCCCTCTTCCGCCACGCCCGACACCAGCAATGGCGCGTAAAAGCGACGGGCAAAGTGGTGGAGCGCCTTCCAGCGCCCATAGTAGTCCACCGACGACCAGCTTGCGACGGGCCAGCAGTCGTTGAGCTGCCAGTAGAGCGTGCCCATGGCGCGCGGCATCGAGCGCCGCCAGTGCTCGACGGCAGACTGGATGGCGAGGCCCTGGAGCATCTGGCTCAGCCACAGGGTCGCCTCGAACGCAGTGGGCAGGCGAAACCACGCCAGCAGGTAGTGCAGGATGAGGGCATTGCCCGCGCCGCTGCGCTGGTGCTGCTCCATCACGTAGCTGGTCACGTTGCGGTCTTCGGGGCGCGTGAACGCGGAGACGGTGCGGGGCTCGGGAAACGACTGGAAGCCGAACTCGGAGCAGAAGCGGTGTGCCGCCGTCTGGTACCACTCGAACGGCTGCCGCCCGTGCCACACGTCCCACAGGTGCGCGTCGCCACGCGTGGGGTCGTTGAAGTGGGCGCGGTTGCCGGGCGTGTGCGGGCTGCCCGGCCAGTAGCTGCGTTCGGGGTCCATCTGTTCGACGACGCGCGGCAGCACGCCGTTGAAAAGCCGGTCGTAATCGTCCCACGCCATGTGCGCGTCCGTCCAGGCATCTCCGGCCAGCCCCTGCTCGATCTCGTTGTTGCCGCACCAGAGGGCGAGGCAGGCGTGGTGGCGCAAGCGCCGGACGGCCGCCTCCGCCTCTGCCTCGACCGACTCCAGAAAGGCGTCGTTAGAGGCGGGGTAGGCCGAGCAGGCGAACATGAAGTCCTGCCACACGCACAGTCCCAGCCGGTCGCAGGCGTCGTAAAAGGCGTCGGTTTCGTAAACGCCGCCGCCCCACACGCGCACCATGTTGAAATGCGCCGCCGCGGCGGCTTCCAGCAGCGCTTCCACCCGCGCCGGGTCGGCCTCGGTAATAAGCGCGTCGGCAGGAATCCAGTTGGCCCCTTTGGCGAAAAACGGGACGCCGTTGGCCTCGAAGTGGAACGACTCGCCCCAGGCGTCGGGCTGTCGCACCAGGCGCAGCGTGCGCAGCCCGACGGCGCGACGCCAGGCATCGTGCACCGCGCCGCTGCCGTCCACGAGTTCGAGTTCGACGGCGTAGAGGGGCTGGTCGCCCATCCCGCGCGGCCACCACAGGCGCGGGCGGGGCACGTCGAGTCCGATTTCGGCCTCGCCGGCTGCCATCGCGCCCTCTGCCGACGCCACCACGTCGCCGTCCAGCCGCAGGGTGCAGCGCGCCCGGAGGGCCGCGTCGCGCACGACCTCCGCCGCGACGAATACCTGGAGCCGCACCGCGCCCTCTGGTGCGTGCGTCTGCTGCACGTGCACGTCGGCAATACGGGCCGCGTGGACGGCTTCGAGGTAGATCGAACGCCAGATGCCCGCCGTGATCAGCACGGGCCCCCAGTCCCACCCGAAGTTGGAGGGCTGCTTGCGGATCCAGCCGCGCCCGGCGGGTTCGAGGGGGCCGTGCCACTCGGGCAGCGTGCGCCGCTCGCGTTGTGCCCGCGCCATGACGGGTAGCGGGCTGGCAAAGGTGATTTCAAGCGTGTTAGCGCCTTCCCGCAGCAGCGCGCCCACGTCCCACGCCCACGGGCGGTACATATTGTCCGCCCGGGCCACCACGTGCCCGTTGAGGCGCACCGTCGCCAGCGTGTCCAGGCCATCGCAGCACAGCCGTACCACCGGCGCGCGTCCAAAGGTAGCAGGCACGGTAAACGTGCGCCGGTACGTCCAGTCTGCCTCGCCAATCCACTGCAACTGGCGTTCGTGGTCGCGGAAGTAGGGGTCGGGGATGCGCCCGGCGCGGCGCAGGTCGGCGTGGATGCAGCCGGGCACGCGGGCCGGAAGCGCCTCGTCGTCTCCCACGCGCTGCACCTGCCACGCGCCGTCGAGCAGCAGCCGTCTGGTCATTGCCACCCAGTCAGGCCGATACGGGTGCCACCGGGCGGCCGCACGAACTGCGCACGACGAGCGTCGTGGGCAACGTAACCAGCTCGGTGGGCCGTTCGGGTGTTTCGATGCGGCGCAGCAGCAACTCGGCCGCGCGCCGCCCGATTTCGTAGGCCGGCTGCCGGACGGTCGAGAGCGGCGGTGTGATGAGCGAGGCCCACGGCGGATCGTCGAAGGCGATCACGGCCACGTCGTCAGCAATGCGCAGGCCACGCTGCCGGACGGCTTCGAGCGCCCCCATCGCCATCACGTTGTTGCCCACGAAAAGGGCCGTCGGCGGCGCGGGCAAGTCCAGCAGCACCTCGGCCAGCGCGTGGCCTTCCTCCTGACGCGGCGGGCCCCACCGTATCAGGTCTGGTTCGATGGGCAACCCGTGCTCGCGCAGCGCCCGCTCGTAGCCTGCCCGCCGCTCGGCACTCGTGGACAGGTCGAGCGCGCCCACGATGGCGGCGATGCGGCGATGCCCCAGCCGCGCCAGCCGCGCCGTAGCCTGGTAAGCCCCGCCCTCGTTGTCCACCACGACGGCGTCGAACAGGCCGTCCGGGGGGCGGCGGTCGAAGCAGATGACGGGCAAGGGCAGTTCGTCTGGCGGCGGAAAGGGCCGCCCGCCCTCTGTGATGGGCGGCAGGATCACCCCGGCGGCGGACTCCTGCTGCAGCACGTTCAGGTAAAACTGCTCGCGCTCCGGAGACTCGTCCGAGTTGCAGATGATGACGGCGTAGCCGCGCGAATACGCCACCTCCTCGGCCCCGCGCACGATCTGCGAGTAGAACGCGTTCTGGATGTCCGGGATGATGAGCCCGAAGATGCTCGCGTAGCTGCGGTGTCCCCGCAGCCGCCGCGCAGCCCGGTGCGGATGGTAGTTCAGCTCGGCGATGGCGCGTTCGACGCGGCGGCGCGTTTCGGGCTTAACCTTGTCCGGGTGGTTGATCGCGCGTGAGACCGTGCTGAACGAAACGTCGGCCCGCGTGGCGACCTCTTTGAGGGTTGCCATAATGGGATACCTGGAGGCCGCGAGAACATACGCCAAACCCACGGCAGATGCGCGGCCGAGGCGCCGCGCGGGCCTGGGGCGAACCACGCCAGCAGCCCACTCCCGTCTCCGGGTGGCCTGACAGGCAACACAGCTAGTTCAAAGAGCCTGTCCGCTCGTGACCCTGTTGCGATTCCATTCGAGTTGCTCCGCGTCAACCCTGTACGGAGTCTTTCCGCGCGCAGGCATGATTTCGTTCTCGACCACCCGGATGTGTCCAACCGTACGGTAGGGAATGCGCAGCGCTACCTCTCCGCCACGAAGCAGGCTGCCTCGGATCTCGACGTTACGCACGCTTGCAGGATTACGGGCGATTACTTGAAGCGCCGAGGTGCCCTTCTGCGCGACTGGCACCTGTACGTCCACACCGCTGATGCGAACGTCATCGGATCCGTCGCGGATCACGATCCCGTTGAGTGAGCGCATTTTCGAGCCCATGATGCGGATCCGGCGGTTGCCATTCACCATCAGCACGTCAATGGCATTGCCCTCGAAGTATCCACCCTCGATGGCGACGTCCACGTTGGGGAATGTTGGATCGTCGGGTTCGAGATCAATGCCGGCGGACGGCGGCGTTCCGTGTGTGAGGCGAATGTCGGGGTTGATAATGCGGACGCGCCGGGCGGACACGACTGAGATGCCCTGCCGCCTGTTATCGCGCGCACGGACGTTGCGGAGTTCGATGTCCTCCGAGTACCTGCGCGCCGACCGCCCTACGTACACGCCATCACCCCAGAGGCTCTGCACCAGCACGTCGCTGATGCGGATGCGACGCCCACCAAAGATCAGAATCCCCATCCCCCACTCCCCTGTGCTACCCTGATGCTCGTAGCGTTCTCCGCGAATGACGCCCCTCCCCTCTATCGTGATGTCCTGGGCGTCCTCGATTCTGAGCACCGCGTACTGACCATGCCGACTGGGGAGCGCTTGAAGCACGGCCCCGTCCTCGAACCTGAGACGGGTGCCGCTGGGCAACGAAATGCCCCCGAACGTTCCCGTAGCCGGGTTTGCATTGGCATTCACCATGTATACACCAGCGGGCACCCGTACTTCCCGATCAGAGGCGGCTGCCGCGTTTACCGCAGCCTGTAGCGCTGCCGTGTCATCGGCCTCGTCGTGGCCGCTGGCCCCGTACTGCTGGGGCTCAACAGCCAGCCGGGGCTGGGCAAGCAACGGCCCCACGCACCCAGCGCTCAGAAACGCGGCAAGCGCCAGGTACAGAAGCAGAAGCTGGCGGCGGAATTGTGTTTGAGCAGGCATTGGTTGTTGCAAAAGGAGCCGCGTACATCCAGAATGGGCTCTCCCTGAACTGCTTTGCTATCCCCAGGGTGCACACTAAACACGGCGCATTTTCCCGTCTACCTCCGATTCCGTGCCAGATGATGCCTGGGCGTGCGATGCCCCGGCAGAAGTTGTATTTGAGTCGTTCCTGGTTCGCCTAAACAAGCAAAGACAACTCTTTACGGGATGCCTTTGTGGGCCACACAGGACAGATGAACCACACATCGCGGGCTGGATGGACTGCAACCCCGGCTCCGCCTGGGGTGATCGAGCATATGCGCAGCCTCTACGACCTCAGCACCGCGCTGGCGGCGTAAGCGCGGGTTTCAACGTGCTCGTACCCGACTGAATCTATCCCCGCATGCGCGGGGATGAACCGGCAGACGGGCGGACTCACCCAGGAGCGCCGGACCGTATCAGGCCGGGGCGCCTGGCCGCCGCGCACGACCTTCCTCAACCGACTGCCGCAGGGTGCGGGCACGCTGGGTGAGCGTGGCGAAGTCGCCTTGCGCAATGGCCTCCTGATCGAGCAACGCGCTGCCGACGCCCACGGCAACGGCTCCTGCGCGAATCCAGTCACCCGCATTCGTGAGGCTCACGCCGCCGGTGGGCATCAGCTTGAGGTGGGGCATCGGAGCCAGGACGCCTTTGAAAAAAGCCATCCCGAGCACATCGGCAGGGAAGACCTTCACTACGTCCGCACCTGCTTCGGTGGCAGCCAGAATCTCGGTGGGCGTGAAGCAGCCAGGCATGGCGGGCACGCCGAGGCGGTGCGCTTCGCCGATGACCTCGGGCTTGAAGACCGGGCTGACGACGTAGCGCGCACCGGCGTCCACAGCCTGCCGGGCGGTGTCGGCATCGAGTACCGAACCCACCCCTACAAGCACGGCGTCGCCCAGTTCGCGTGCCACGTCTTCAATGACGGCCAGCGCATTGGGGGTCGTCATGGTGACCTCGATGGCCCGTACCCCTCCTTCCGCAATGGCCTCCGCAACGCGCACCAACCCCTTTGCATCGGCCATGCGAACGACGGCGACGGCTCCGCTGGCGAGAACGGATTCGAGAATCTGGTTGCGGTTCATGGCAAGCGCTTTCGCGTCGGATGAGAAGAGTACCTGAGGGTGCGAGGGAACGGACGCGATCAATCGTCTCCTCCCCGCTTACCGTTCGACGCGGCCAGAGCCGGAGCCTTTCGCGAGCTTCTCGACCTCATCGGCAGACGTCAGGTTGAGGTCGCCGGGTATCGTCTGCTTGAGCGCGCTCGCCGCCACGGCGAAGTTTAGCGCGTCCTCAGCGGACGCCTTCGTCAGCAGTCCGTGGATGAGCCCTGCCGCGAAGCTGTCCCCACCGCCGACGCGATCCACCAGGCGCACCTCGTAGCTGCGGCTACGGATGACCTCATCGAGCGGGGCTGCCGCACCGCATCCCCCGAGAAGCAAAGCGCTCCAGCCGTTGTCGGAAGCCGAGTGCGACTCCCGCAGCGTCACGGCGACGGCGTCGAAGCCGAAGTCGTCTTTCAGCTTGCGTGCCAGTTGCGCGTAGCCCGCCTCGCTCAGCTCCGCGCCCTCGGCCGCCGCGGCACCCGCCCCCTCGATCCTCACGCCGAGCGCGCGGTCGGCGTCCTCCTCGTTGGCAATGCACACGTCTACGTGCTCCATGAGGGGGCGCATCGCGGCCTGCGCCTGCTCGGTCGTCCACAGCTTCGCGCGGAAGTTGAGGTCGCACGAAACCGTGACACCGGCGGCCTTGGCGGCGCGGCACGCGTGCTTGATGGCGGCATGCGGCTTCGGCCCCAGGGCCGCCGTGATGCCCGTCCAGTGAAACCAGTCGGCTCCCTCGAAGGCGGCGTCCCAGTCGATCTCCTCTGGACCCATCTCGCTCACGGCGGCGTGCGCGCGGTCGTAGATGACCTTGCTCGGACGCTGGCTCGCCCCGGTCTCCAGAAAGTAAATCCCAACCCGTTCGCCGCCCCGCGCGATGAATCTCGTATCGACGCCGTACTGGCGCAGCCGGTTGACGGCAGCCTGCCCAATCTCGTGCGTGGGAAGCTTGCAGATGAACCGGGCATCGTGGCCGAAGAGGGCCAGGGAAACGGCTACGTTGGCCTCACCACCCCCGAACGTAGCGTCGAACGTGGTTGCTTGCGTAAAACGCTGAAACCCCGGCGTGGAGAGCCGGAGCATGAGCTCACCAAAGGTTACGATTGTAGGCATGGAGGATGCCGATTAAGGGCTGGTGGAAACAGGAGGCAGGAAGCGAGGGCCACGCACTCAGAAAGCGGTCCCGGCGAACGAGAACGGTACCGGGCAGAAGACGTGCAGCCTCGGCCCGGTACCATCTCGATCTCGCTGGCTCAGCGCGCAAGCGTGAGCGTCCGAGCGGCGGAAACGTTACCCGCCTGCAGGCGCACGTGGTAGAGCCCGTTGGCCATCCCGTCCGCGTCCCACTTCACTACGTGCTGCCCCACCGTCCGCATTCCGTCGGCGAGGGTCGCCACCCGGCGGCCGAGCATGTCAAACACCTGCACGGTGACATCTGTGGGGGCATTCAGTGTAAACGAGAGTGTGGACGTCCCCGCGGTCGGGTTGGGGCTGACCGCGAAGGCCAGCGCCTCCACTTCCGGACTTTCCGTGACGGCCGTCGCAAAGGCGCTCTTCGTCCCGATCGCCGCGTAGTAGACGTCGTTGACGACTTCTGTGCCCACGATCGAAAAATCGAACTTCCATCCCGCCGTCAGGTCACCGGACTGGATGGCGGTCGGCGGTGATGCCAGCGACGTGGTGTGCGGCGTGGTGCCGTCGGTGTCGAATCCACCCGCGTCCGTCCACGTCGCCCGGTCGTCAAGCGACGTGGCCACGACGAAGTCGGTGCTGCCTGCGGGGACTTTGTCGTCCGTCCCGTACGAGATCTCGATGCGATCGATGGTGATCGGGTCGGACGAGCCGAAGAAGTACCACTCGAACGCGTAGTACCGAACGGGTGAGACGCCCGTGAGGCCGTCTTCGAGTACGCTACTCCCGGTGTTGGCGTTGCCGCTGATGGCTCGGACACCGAAGAACTGATCGCCTGAGGGACGAGCCGTTACGTAGACCTTCGCCGGGCGATAGCCGTCGGCGTCGCCGACAGGGTAGAAGCGCGACGTCTGCGAACCCGGAGTGCCCTTGGGAAGACCCCGCGCCAACTCGCCAATGACGTAGGAAGCCGGCGAGCCGCCGACGACAACCGAGCTATTGTTCGAGATGAGGGTGAAGCGATAGTCACCCGTTTCCAGGTAGCCACTCGTAAGCGTGAGCTTCGCAAGGCTGTTGTTGTCCATCGTTGCGTCGTTGCCGAGGATAACCTTGGCTCCATCGGTTTTGGCGATCTCGACGTTGAAGAGCTGGTTGTCGTTCGTGTCGTAGTCACCCAGCTTCAACGTGCCATCCCGGTTGCCGGCAAAGATGAGGTCGATGAATGCAGCCGACGTAGGCGTGGTAGAGGTGGCACCGCGCCGCATGTCGAACGTCCCACCGGTAGAGTTGTCGATGCTCCCGTGGACCGTCAGGCGGTGGAAAATGGTGCCGTAGCCGATCCCCGTATCAGGATCCTGGTTGGAAAGCGGCAGCAGTTCAGCATCAGGCCCTTCAATCGTAAGATCACCGAAGACCGTCAGGCCCACGGGCGTGTTGCTCGCGCCCCCGCGCGCTGTCCGGAGCGCGCCCGCACCACGGACGGTCACGTTTCGCGCGACGGCGTCGGCAATGTCAATCGTGACGCTCGAATCCTGAATCACCACGTCGT
>CBDUBO010000009.1:0-17106 GCA_965365405.1 uncultured Rhodothermales bacterium
CCGTCGGGATGCTCTGATTCGTCTTGGCAGACTTCTTCTTGAAATGGACGGACATGGGGGTCGGCGCTTGAGATAAAGGGTTTACTGAGCCGGGGCCGCGCCCGCCGGGTCAGGCTCTGCGATGGAGAGCTGAGCCGGATACGTGCTGCGGATCACATTGTCCGCTCCGTCAGGCAGGCTGGCGCGGTAGGCGGCGTACGAGGAGAAGCCCATGCGGCGTGCCTCCTGATCCCACACTTCGCGGTAACCCAGCCAGAGTTCGTCGAGCACGTCGATGTAGCGCTCGTACTTGGTCTGCCGCGTCGTCTTCATCGAGACAACGGCCTTGTCCGGGTTCTCAGCAAAGTTGGGGTCGGCCCCGTTGTTGGTAAGGTGCCTGACGACGATATCCTTGACCTCGTCGAGCTGGCGCAATTCGTTCTCTACGAGAATCTGCCCGTCCGAGCTAACGAGCACAGTGAGCAGGTTGCGGGCGTTGACAGGCGGCGGCGTCGTTTCGTCGGGTGGGGGCGGCAGCGTCATGCCGATGCCCGTGTCCACGTCGATCGTCGTGGTGACGAGAAAGAAGATGAGCAGCAGGAACGCGATGTCCGCCATCGAGGCCGTCGGGATTTCGACGTCGCGGTTTCGCTTCTTCTTGATGAGGGTTGCCATGCGCGTACAGAAAGAGGGCACCCCGGCGCGTCGGCCGGGGTGCCCTGTGGGGAGGATCAGCCGATGACGCCGCGCACGCCAGAGAGCAGCAGCGCGCCGATGGCCAGCACAGCGGTGATGAGGGTCGTCCAGATGGCGGCTTCTGCCCAGTCTCCAAAGACGAAGTAGAGCACCACCAGAACGGCAGCCGGAATGGCGATGCTGATCACCGCCATCGGACGCAGCTTACCGTTGAGTGCGCTGCGGATGCCGAAAAGCGCAACCGTGAGCAGGGCCAGCCCGGTCAGGACGACTGCGATCCAGACGGCAATAACGACGAGGTTTTCCATCGTGGAGGGGGAAAGGAATGAGCGGGACGCGGAATCAACCTTCGCGGGTGATGGCGGGGGCCGTCGCGAGCGGGCGACCCTTCTCCATCATCAGGAGCCAGTCGATCAGGTCAATGGAAGCTTCTTCCATTTCGACCACGATGCGGTCAATCTTGGCGATGCAGTAGTTGTAGAAGAACTGCAGGATGAGCGCCACGATGAGACCGAACACCGTCGTGAGGAGGGCCACCTTGATACCGCCGGCCACGAGGGACGGCGAAATGTCGCCCGCGCTTTCGATGGCGTCGAAGGCCTCGACCATGCCGACCACCGTTCCGAGGAAGCCGAACATCGGGGCCACGGTGATGAAGAGCGAAATCCAGACGAGGCCGCGCTCCAGGAAGCTCATTTCGATGGAGCCGTAGGAAACGATGGCTTTCTCGACGCCCGCGATGCCTTCGTCGGCGCGCAGCAGTCCGGCCTGGAAAACCGAGGCGACGGGGCCACGCGTGTTGGCGCAGACTTCTTCGGCTGCCGGAATGCCGCCTTCTTCGAGGGCACGCTTGACTTTGACGAGGAACTTGCGCGTGTTGATGTCGGCGCGGTTCAGCGTGATCACACGCTCAAACGCAACGGCGAGGCCCAGGATGAGACAGATGAGGATGGGCCACATCCATTCGCCGCCTTCGTTGAAGCGCCGGACGAGTTCGTTGATGAAGCCTTCGTCGGCGGTAGCCGCGGCAGCCTCCTGGGGCAGCAGCATCAGAGCGGTGAGCAGGGTCATGACGTACGTCCTCCGATAATGGGGTGGATGAGGAAAAGGGTGTCTGAGGGGTGATCGCCGGATGGGCTGGTGAGTGGCCCACGGCAGGCGTCGCATCTTTGCGAGAATACCGCAAAACGCGGGGGCTTGTCAACGGAGCCATCACCTTGTAGGTGTCAGACCCCGACCCAACCGCGAAGTTGCCCCTACCCTGCACCGATGGTATGGCGTTAGTTTACAGGTGCTTTCTGCGCCCCTCCTCCTCGCTCGCTCTGCGCCGCTTTGCCTCGTCTCGTTTTCGTTCTGCTGCTGCTTCTGGGCGGAATCGCCTTGCTGGCAGGCACGGTGTCCTACCTCTCCTATGGCGTCGAACGCCTGCCCGACCGGGCGCGGGTGGCGGGCCTGACGGCTCCCGCCACAGTAACGATCCACCCCGACGGCCTGCCGGCGCAGCTTCACGCCGAAGGCGAGCAGGACGCGCTTCGGGCCCTCGGCTACGCGCAGGCCCAAGAGATGGGGTGGCAGGTACTACTATGGCGGCAGGCGGCGCGAGGAAAACTGGCGCAGTGGATGGGTGAAAACGCCCTGGTGCTCGATCGCCACGCTACCCGCCTGCGCTTGCTGCCCGACTCGGCCCTGTCGGGGCTCCCCGATGCCGACCGGGCAGCCCTCGACGCGTTTGCCGAGGGCGTCACGGCGGGCCTGCAGAGCGCGGAAACACGTGACCGCTTTGTTGCCCTGCTCGGCATTGCCCCGGAGCCGTTCAGCGCCGAAGACGTGGTCGCCATCGAGCGCCTCTTTGCCTGGTGCGCCACCCGTCTGAGCGTACCCGACACGGTGCACCTGCCGGAAGCTGGACGCGCGTTTGTGCGCACCGACAGCCTGTTCCGCCGCGCGCTGGGCCTGTTTGGATGGGAGCACAGCGCGGGCTGGACGTATGGCGACAGCACCCGCCACGTTACAACGCTGCGCTGGGTGACGGGGCACTCGGCCCTGCCTGTGTTGCACGAGAGCGTCCTTTACCGCTCGTCGGACAGCACGCTCTACCTGACCCTTCCCGGCACCCCGTTTCCCCTGCTCCGCGCGGGTAAAAGCGTACAAGGCTTCGTCCCGCGTGCGCACGCGCGCCTTCAGCCCGCCGCAGCGCGCGACTGGAAGGCTTCGCTCCGGGCCATCGCGGCGCGCGATGGGGCCACGCACGTGCTGAAAAGCTGGCACAGTCCCACCTCCCTTCTCCTCAACCCGGACACCACCCGTGCGGAACTCTGGGAACTGGTCTGGGAAGGCTTCAGCACCGTGACCAGTGCTTCCGGGTGGCTCGGGCAGTGGCGCGGTACGGGTGAGGCTGAAGACCTGGCGCTCTTCCAGTCGGTGGGCATCGGAAGTGGGGTTGCGGCACCGCCCCACCCGTCCGTCCGGGCGTATGGCCAGGGCTGGGTCACTGGACCAGTGGAGACGGTGGACTGGCTGCAACAGCGCCTTGATTCGCTGGCCACCGAGGCACGGGTGCCCGCGACTGAATGGTACCGAGACGCGCGCAGCGAATGGGCTGCCGCCACGGCCCGCGCCTTTACCACGCCCTTCGACACCTCTGCCCTCCAGCGGCCCGCGCACCTCGCCGGCTTCGAATATCTGAGCAACTGGGATGGCAGTTTTACCAATGCCAGCATTGCGGGTACCGTGTTCGAAGCGCTTGCGCAACTGGAAGGACTCGATCCGTTAGCCGGGCGAACGGCGTGGTCAGACTCCACACCCTACTTCGCGGGGACGCGCCACGCACGCGGCCTGATGGCTGCCGTGGACACTGTGGTGGCACAGTATGGCCCGCACCCCATTAGCTGGCGCTGGGAAAAAGCCCATCCGGAACGCCGCCTGTTTCCGCTCTGGTCGGTGGCGGAGGCCCTTGACCTCTCCCTGCCCCGCGTCGCCAGCATCCGCGCGTTCACGCTTCCCGGTGAGGGCCGGGCCACGACGCTGCGCTGGCTCGACCCGACGCCCCGGCAGGCCAACGCCACCTACGTGGCCGTCGTCACGACGGGCGGCCCGCGCGCGTGGCAGCTCTACCGATTGCGCTTCGATCCCTACCGTGCCTTTGGCCGCTACCTCGTCGCCGACCGCCGCCTCCAGGCGCTTCCGGTGGACTATGCCGCGCACCAGGGCCACCTCATCACCCTGCAACCTCTTTCTCCATGATTTACGTCGGCATCGACGGCGGTGGCTCGAAAACGAGCGCCCTGGCTACCACAGACGCTGCATCGCAGCGATCCTCCTACAGCGGCGCGGGCATCAATCCGCAGCGGGTAGGCATCGACGCGTGCATCGAGACGCTGTGCGGCCTGCTCGCGGAGGCGCGTGGTGGCGCAGGTGCGCAGACGCCGCTGCGCGTCGTGGCGGGGCTGGCAGGCGTAGGACGTGAGGACGAACAGCAGCTCATCGCTGCCCGCATTACCCAGACCCTGGGCGGTGACGTGCAGGTGCGCGTCACCCACGACGCTGAGATCGCCCTCGACGCGGCGTTTGGCGAAGAAGCCGGTACCATCGTCATCGCCGGGACGGGCTCGGTTGTGCTGGCCCGCGACCCCGAAGGGCGGCGCTACCGTGTGGGCGGCTGGGGTTACCTGCTGGGCGACGAAGGGAGCGGCACCATCCTGGGTCTGGAGGCTGTCCGCGCCATCTGCCGCGCCCTCGACGGTGGGCCGCACACGCGCCTGGTGCAGATGGCCCGCGAGCAGCACGGCTTTACCGACCGAGACCTGCTCATCACTTCCGTCTATCGGCTGGGATGGCCCGCGCAGTCGGGCGTGCAGATGGTGCTCGATGCTGCGACCGAAGGCGACGCGGTGGCGAGCGACCTGCTCCGGCAGCAAACCCACGCGCTTGCGCAGCAGGTGGAGTGGCTGGCCCGCCGGTGCCCGCACCTGCCGCCGCGCTACGTGCTGCTGGGCGGGCTGGGCACGGAAGAGGTCTATGCCGCACGCTTCGGCCAGGCCATGAACGCGCTGCTGCCCACGTGGACACGCAAGGAGCCCGTTTGCGCCCCAGCCGAAGCCGCGCTGCGCCGCGCCTTCGCGCTGTAGCGTCAGCCTGACCGCACCAGTACGACAGGAAAAACGCCCCGGACGGCATTGCACAGGTAGAGCGCATCGGCAGCGACGAGATCGGCCGGGCGCAGGCTTTTTTCTTCGGCCTTCCCTGTAGCCAGCAGCACGGCGCGCATCACCCCCGGCAGCAGGCCATCTGCCACGGGAGGCGTATACCACGCACCCTCCACCTCGACGATGAGGTTTGCAATGGTAGACTCCGTCACGCAGCCCGCCGGGTTGAGGAGCAGCGCGTCCGCGAGGCCGCGCCTCTGTGCCCACGCGCCTGCCTGGTGGTACACCGCGCGTTCAGACGTTTTGTGGTACAATAGCGCGTCGCCCGGTGCCACCACGACCGGACTGATACCGACGCAGTAGGGGTTCGGCGGCTCTGGCAGCGGGCGGGTTTCCCAGGTGCACGCACCACCTGGCGTGACGCACAGACGCAACATGCCGTCCGGGGCGGCAGGCAGGTGGGGCGCGGCGGGGGTCCACCCCAGCGCTGCAATGGAGCGTTCCAAACGCTCCATGTGCCAGCGCCAGAGGGGCACGTGCGCGTCCAGCACCCGCATGGTTTCGATGAGGTGCACGGTCAGGAAGAGGCCAGGCTTGTGAGGAAGCGCGCTTTGAGCAGGCATTCGCGGTACTCTTCGTCCGCCTTCGAGTCCCAAACGACCCCGCTGCCCACGCCCATGTGGAGCCGCCCGCCCGCGATTTCCGCCGTGCGGATCGGCACGCTGAATACCATCTCGTCCTCCGGCGAGGCGTAGCCGATGGCCCCGCAGTACACGCCGCGCGGCCTTTCCTCCAGTTCGGCAATGCGCTGCATGGCGCGGTGCTTGGGTGCACCAGTGACCGAGCCGCACGGAAACAGCGCGTGGAACAGCGCGGGCAACGACGCACGCTCGCGTAACTCCCCCGCCACCGTCGAAGTCATCTGCACAAGCGTCGGGTGGTGTTCCGTTTCGAAAAGCGCGGGCACCTCGACCGTACCGGGCCGCGTGATGCGCGCCAGGTCGTTGCGCAGCAGGTCCACGATCATCAAGTTTTCCGCCCGGTTCTTGGCATCGTCCGCCAACCGCGTGGCCGCCTGGGCGCGCTCGGCGCGCGTCTTCCCACCGGGCAGCGTGCCTTTCATCGGCCGAGTGTGGATGCGGCGCTGCTGCACGCGGAAGAACAATTCTGGCGACAGACTCACGATGCCCCCCTCTTCCGTCTGAATCGCCGCGCCGTAGGGCACCGGCTGGCGCGCTTTCAGGAGCCCGTAGAAATCCTCCGTACCCCCTTCAGCAGCGCCAGAGAGGGGAAACGTAAAGTTGACCTGGTACACGTCTCCCTCATGGATGAGGGCTCGGATAGCGTCGATTTTGTCGGCAAAGCGCGGGCCGTCGAGATGAGGCTGTAAGGCTCCCAGCCGCACCGACCGAGGTTCGAAATGCGGCGGCAGGGTCGGCGCGTCGTACAGGCCCAGCCACAGCAACGGAGCACCGGACGGTGCAGGTCGGGTGGGCAGCCATGCCCCGGCTGCTTCGTAGGCCAGAAAGCCAGCCACCCAGTAGCCCGCCCGGCGCGCTGCTTCGGCCTCCTCGAGCGCGGGAATGACGCCGGAGACCTCGCGCGCCACGAGCAGCGCGTGCGGACGGGTGAAGAAGAGCGACCGGCGGTTCTCGGCATCCGGGCGCGCCGTGTCGAGCCAGACGGTGCCCGGTTCCAGCAAGGACACATTCATGCTTCCCGGTAGCGTTTGCCAGACTGGACGGTTCCGTTACCAGGTGCGGAGAATATGAAGGGTCCGCGAAGCACGCGGCTGCTCTATCTTTGCCCCCTTCTACTCCCCCTTTTTATGCACCGAGAGCATCACCAGTGGCACAGCCCCACCCTAGGGCGCACGATGGAGCTGCTGGTCTTCGGCCACGCGGGCACGCCCATCCTGGCCTTTCCTTCCAGCATGGGTCGCTACTACGAATGGCAGGATTTCGGAATGGTGGACAGCCTTCGCCCCCAACTCGAAGCAGGGCACAACCGGCTCGTCTGTGTGGACTCCGTGGATGCCGAAAGCCTCTACAACAAGGCTGTAGATCCTTACATCCGCATCAAGCGGCACCAGCAGTACGAGGGCTACATCGTAGACGAGGTGCTGCCGTTCGTGGCACACCTATCGGGCGGACAGCTGCCCATTGCGGCAGGTGCGAGCTTTGGCGGCTATCACGCCGCCAACTTCGTTTTCAAGCTTCCGCACCGCTTCTGCAAGCTCATCAGCCTCAGCGGCGCGTTCGACATCAAGTCGTTTCTGGGCGGCTTCTACAACGACGACGTGTACTTCAGCAGCCCGTCGGACTTTGTGCCCAACATGGGCGAAGGGCTGCAACTAGACGCGCTGCGCCGCACGCCGCTCATCTTCACCCTCGGCGAGCACGACCCCTGTCGCGCTTCGAACGAGCACATGCACCACGTGCTCGACGGTAAGCACGTGCCCCACACGTTCGACTTTCTCCAGGGCGCCTTCGGGCACGACTGGCCGTGGTGGCGCTCGCTTATCCAGAAGCATATAGCTTGAACGGCAGCAGACTACATCCCTTGTGCCCTGCTCCCTCCCCTTCGCAGCCAACTATCCCTCATCATTCTAAAGCCTCACCCCTATGGCTTCCCGCATCATCGGCGTTCTTCGCGGCATGGAGACCACGTTTCCAGACGGACTCGTGGCCCACATAAATGACACGTACAGCGACCAGGGGGTATCTGCCGAGTTTGTCGAGGTGGGCGCGGTGCGCATGGACGGTGACCCGCGCTACAGCGTCATCCTCGACCGCATCTCGCACGAAGTGCCGTTCTATCGCTCCTACCTCAAGTGGGCTTCGCTCATGGGCACCTACGTCGTCAACAACCCTTTCTGGTGGAGCGCCGACGACAAGTTCATCGACAACGTCATTGCCGAAGCGGCGGGCGTGGCCGTGCCCCGAAGCCTCATCCTGCCGCACAAGCAGCTTCCGCCCAACACGCAGGCCTCTTCGTTTCGCAACCTTCAGCACCCGCTGGACTGGGACGGCGTGTTCCATTACATCGGCTTTCCTGCCTTTCTCAAGCCCCACGACGGCGGCGGGTGGCGCGGCGTGACAAAGGTCAACAACCCGGACGACTTGTTCGCCGCCTATGACGCCTCCGGGACTGACTGCATGATGCTCCAGGAAGGCATCGAGTTCGAGGACTATTACCGCTGCTATGGCGTGGGCCAGCGCGACGTGTTCATCATGCGCTACAACCCGGCCGCCGACAACGCCGCCACGCGCTACTCCGAGATTCCCTTTGGCGAGCCCGCACCCGGACTGCACGAAAAAATCGAGCGGGACGTGCTCGCCCTCTGCCGCGCCCTGGGTTACGACCTCAATACGGTCGAATTCGCCGTGCGCGGCGGTATTCCCTACGCCATCGACTTCATGAACCCGGCTCCCGACGCCGACTACTGGACGGTGGGCCAGGAAAGCTACGAGTGGGTCATCCGCCGCATGGGCGCGTTTCTGGTCGAGAAAGCGCTGGAAGACCGCCCCGCCGCCGCTTTCACTGCCAATGGCGCCCTCGAGCCCGCCCGACGGCAATGAGCCAATCGCACAATGCCCGCGCTGCGGCGATCGAGGCCTACCACCGTCTCATCGCTGAAGACCTGACTGCAGCCGAAGACCAGCAGCAAATGCTCCGCCACCTCCAGGTGGAGCGGGACGTGCTTTTTGGCGGCCGCCCCATGGCGCACAGTCTGCGCCCTACGTTTCTCACCGAGCGCATGTACACCGACGTGCAGGACGTGGTGTACCTCATTCGGCAGGCCATCCTGCGCATCGCCTCTGCCTTCTTCAACGACGAGCGGGTGCTGCGCGAGGAGTTGGGGATGCAGGACTGGGAGATCGAGCTGGCCGCCATTCCAACCAACATAGTCCGCCTGTCGGCCCTTTCGCGCATGGACTCGTTCATGACGGCGGACTCGTTCAAGTTCGTCGAGGTCAACGGCGAGAGCCCGGCAGGCATCGCCTACATTCACGAACTCGGAAAGATTTACCGCGAACTGCCCCTCTTCAAACGCTTCTCCGAGCAGTTTCCCGTCCGCTTCGTCTCCCCGCTCGAACACACCGTCAACACGCTCGTCACGCTTTACCACGAGCAGTTCAGCGGCACCGAGGAGCGCCCGACCATCGCGATTGTGGACAAGCCGGACGTGCCCACCGTGCACGAATTCCGGCTGGTGCAGGCGTATCTCGAGCGTCAGGGCTACCCTTGCGTCATCGCCACGCCGGACGAACTGGAGATCCGCGACGGGTGGGTTTTTGCACACGGCCAGCGCATCGACATCCTGTACCGACGCCTGCTGCTGAGCGAGTTCTGGGAGTTGAAAGACCAGTATCCGGCGTTTCTGGAGGGCTATCTCGCCCAGAAGACGTGCTACCTCAACACGTTCCGCTCAAAGCTCGTCCACAAGAAAGCCATCTTCACCTTTCTCACCGACGAGCGCTACGCGCACATCCTGAGCGGGCCACAGCGCGAGGCCATCCAGCGCCACATCCCGTGGACGCGGCTGCTGCGCGAGGGCAAGACGCGCTTTCGCGGCCTCGACATTGACCTGGTCTCGTTCGTGCGCAATAACCGCCAGTACTTCGTGCTCAAACCCAACGACGAGTACGGCGGCACGGGGGTTCACTTGGGCTTCGACACCGACCAGAACACGTGGGATCAGGCACTAGCGAATTGTGTTGGCCAAAATTTTGTAGTGCAGGAAGTGGTCGATATCCATCGTGAGCCGTTCCTCGTCCAGACCGAGGCGGGCTGGAACCTAGTTCCAACCGTGATTGACCTCGATCCGTACCTCAACGGCCCGCTCATGGGCGGCTGTCTCACGCGCACGTCGGCTTCCAACCTGGCCAACGTGACGGCGGGCGGTGGCACCCTCCCCCTGTTCATTCTTCGTTCCACGTTCCATCATGCAGG
Organism: uncultured Rhodothermales bacterium; assembly: GCA_965365405.1. Classification (GTDB taxonomy): domain Bacteria; phylum Bacteroidota; class Rhodothermia; order Rhodothermales; family BA12; genus CBDUCD01. The sequence continues at coordinate 9,777 of CBDUBO010000009.1, forward strand.
CTGAAACGCCCCCCCTGCGCGTCGCCTTGCTCGACCTCAACAACGGCCATCCCAACCAGGGGATGCGCTGCCTGCGCGAGATTTTAGAGGCGTGCAGCGGCCGCTACGGCGGCGTGCCCATCGTGTGGGATGAGTTCGATGTGCGGCAAAAAGCCGAAATACCCGATCTCTCTTACGACGTTTACCTGTCGTCCGGTGGGCCTGGATCGCCCTATGACGGCGAAGGGTCGGTATGGGAAGCGCAGTATTTCAGTCTCCTCGACCGTCTCCGCGCGCACAACACCATCCCCGACGTTCCACACAAACGCCTCTTTCTCATCTGCCACTCGATGCAGGTGGCCGTGCGCCACTTCGGCGTGGCCCAGGTGACTAGGCGTCGCAGCGAATCGTTCGGCATTTTCCCCGTTTACATGACCGGAGCGGGGCGCAGCGATCCCTCCTTGCGCGGCCTCCAGGACCCGTTCTACGGCGCCGACTTCCGCGACTGGCAGATCGTGCAGCCCGACCGCGAAAAGATGGTCGAGATGGGCGCGGACGTTCTTGCGCTCGAAAAAATCCGCCCGCACGTAAAGTTGGAGCGCGCCATCATGGCGATTCGCTTTACGCCCCACATCGTCGGCACGCAGTTCCACCCTGAAGCCGATCCAGACGGGATGCTGGTGCACTTCCGGCAGGCCGAGCGCAAAGCGGCCATCATCGCCAAGCACGGGCCTGAAAAGTACGAGCGCATCATACACCGCATCGCGCACCCCGATTTCCTGGCGCGCACGCACAACGCGCTGCTGCCCAACTTCCTGCGCGACAGCATCGACGCGCGGTTCGTGGCTTTGCGGCGGAAGGCGGCCTGACGTATGCACGTGTCGCAAGGGGCCATTCTGGCCCGGCATCGGGAAACGCTCCGTGGGACGCTGCGCTTGGTGCGCCTGCCGTCGGCAGCGCTGGGCCTGGCCAAGCCCTTCTACGTGTACACGCCCCCAGATGCGTCGCAGGGTTTGCTGTACCTGTTTCGCGGCCACGAGCGGGAGTACGTCAACTTTGTCGAGGACGCTTCGCGCCGCAAGACGACGGCCATCGAAGACCTCGACCGTTATATCGCCGAGGAAACGCTGCCACCCGTTACGGCTATCTTGCCCGGCCTCAACTCCAGCAACAACCACGTGCCTTCGCTCGGTGTGGATATGGCGGGGCAGTGGCCAGCGTCCATGCAGGGACTTGGAACCGGGCGCTTCTGGCAGTACCTCTCGGATGAACTCATCCCTGCTGTGGAGAAGCGATGGGGCTGCGACGGGCCACGCCTGGCGGCGGGTTTTTCGCTTGGCGGCTTCACCGTGAGCCTGCTGGCCGCGCTCAAGCCCGGCTACCTCGACCACGCAGGTATGTACGATGCCCTCTTTACGTGGCCCGGCCACCACGACCCCCGCGTGCGGCGAGCGGGCCAGAACACCGATCCCGTCTGGACCGACCACGGGATCTTCGACGCCGCGCTGGGCCGCCCACGCGACCCGGACGCGCTGGCCCGGTGGAACGCTACCGACTGGCTCTTAGCCGCCACCGGCGCCGACCTCGAAGCGCTCCGACGCACGACGTTCTGGATCAAGTGCGCCAGTGGCGACGGCTCGGCAGGCAACCGCGACCGCGCCTACGGGCTCGTGCGGCTGCTGCGCAAGAAAAAGCTGGCCCTCGGCTTCAAAGACGTGCTGCTGCATCCCGAAGCTGCGCACTCGTGGCACTGGAACGACCGTTTCGTGCTCGCCTTTCTGCGCGCGGCCTTCGCGCTCTGAGCAGGCATGTTCAGATCTGCTTGGTGAGCTTGCCGTAGAGCACGGCTCCACCCAGTATGGCGCCAAGTTTGGCGACCTCGTCGGCCACGCTGCCGTCGTTGTCGGTGTCGAGAAAGTCCACCAGGCGTTTCTTATTGACGCCCGGTGCTTGCTCGGCTACGGCTTCTTCTTCTTTACGCAGCGCTTCGGCCACGCCGTCCGGCCCCAGCCCGCGCTCGCGGCGCATCTTGCCCAGCGCCGACATCACGATGGGCGCCAGCAGCAGGAGCAGCTGCATGATTTTGCCCCGGTCCATGCCGGTGGCACGGCTCAGCCCGTCCTCGACCGCGCCGCGCTTCCCGCCCAAGATGTGCTCCAGAATGCCCGACCCGTTGGTGGCCCGTCCGCCGCCGCCCAGCAGACCGCCCAGAATCCCTCCCAGCGAACCCGACGCCCCACCACCGAGAATCCCTCCCAGCGCGCCACCCAGGTCGCTGCGACCCGGCGTGCCTCCGCCGAGCAGTCCGCCCAGCCCATCAAGCAGGCTGCCGTCGTGGTCTTTTTCCAGCGCCTGCGTCAGCGATTCGGCTCCACCCTTCGACTGGTTGGCATTGCGCGCGAGCGCGCCGACGAGAATGGGTAGCGCCGCCGAAATGGTGCGCCGCGTCGTGTCTTCGTCCGCGCCGATCTGGCGAGCGATGTTGCCGACCGCGCCGGGCGGCATCTGGCTGGTAATGGTGCTGAGCAGGTCCATAAAGTTGGTCAATGGTTATTGGTCACCTGTCGTTGAACTAAACGAAACTGCGTCGCGACAAATGACCAGTGACGGCACCAGGCCCCCTCACATACTGCGGCGGTACTGGCCGCCCACGTCGAAAAGGGCCTGCGTGATCTGGCCAAGCGAACACACCTTGACCGTTTCGAGCAGTTCCGCGAAGACGTTACCGTTACGGGCAGCTACTTCTTTCAGCCTTTCCAGCGCATCGGGCGCTTTCGCGGCGTGGCGCGCGTGGAAAGCAGCAAGATTAGCGAGTTGCTGCTCTTTCTCGTCTTCCGCCGACCGCATCAGCGGAACAGGCGCGCTTTCTCCATCCTCCTGCTCCGCCGGACGGAACGTGTTGACGCCCACGATGGGCAGTTCGCCGCTGTGCTTTTTGCGCTCGTACAGAAGGGATTCTTCCTGGATACGGCTGCGCTGGTACATCGTCTCCATCGCGCCCAGCACACCGCCCCGGTCGTTGAGGCGCTCGAACTCTTTGAGTACTGCTTCTTCCACCAGGTCGGTCAGTTCGTCCACGATGTACGCACCCTGAAGCGGGTTTTCGTTCTGCGCAAGCCCCAACTCACGGTTGATGATGAGTTGGATGGCCATGGCGCGGCGCACACTTTCCTCGGTCGGCGTCGTGATGGCTTCGTCGTAGGCGTTGGTGTGGAGGCTGTTGCAGTTGTCGTAGATGGCCAGCAGCGCCTGCAGCGTCGTGCGGATGTCGTTGAACTGGATTTCCTGTGCGTGCAGGCTGCGGCCCGAAGTCTGGATGTGGTACTTGAGCTTCTGGCTCCGTTCGCTCGCGCCGTAGCGATCACGCATGGCTACGCTCCAGATGCGGCGCGCCACGCGGCCCAGCACGGTGTACTCGGCGTCCATGCCGTTGGAGAAGAAGAACGACAGGTTGGGCGCAAAATCATCCACCTTCATCCCCCGGCTCAGGTAGTACTCGACGTACGTGAAACCGTTGGCGAGGGTGAAAGCAAGCTGGGAAATGGGATTCGCGCCCGCTTCGGCGATGTGGTAGCCGCTGATGGAGACCGAGTAGTAGTTGCGCACGCCGCGCTCGACAAACGTCTCCTGGATGTCGCCCATCAAGCGGAGCGCGAACTCCGTCGAGAAGATGCACGTGTTCTGCGCCTGATCCTCTTTGAGAATGTCCGCCTGCACCGTCCCGCGCACGGTTTTAAGCGTGCGTTCAGTGATCTCCCTGTACTGCTCCCGCGACATCACGCCCCAGTCCACCAGATCACTCCCCGTCGCGCCCAGCAGTCCGAGCCCGAACCCCGTGTTGGTGGGTGGCAGTCCGTCCATCAGCCCTGTCGGACCCCACGGCATATAGCGTGGACGGCTCTGGCCCAGCTTTTCGTCCAGTACCTGCTCGGCTTCGGTCCACCGGCCCTCGTCACGCAGGAATTTTTCGACCTGCTGGTCAATGGCGGTGTTGAGAAACATGGCCAGCAGCATGGGCGCGGGCCCGTTGATGGTCATCGAGACGGACGTGGTGGGCGCACAGAGGTCGAAGCCCGAATAGAGCTTTTTCATGTCGTCGAGCGTGCAGACGGAGACGCCCGCGTTGCCCACTTTGCCGTAGATGTCGGGCCTGCGGTCGGGGTCGAAGCCGTAGAGCGTGACCGAGTCGAACGCCGTCGAGAGGCGCGCGGCGGGCTGGCCTTCCGACACCAGGTGAAAGCGGCGGTTGGTGCGTTCGGGCGTGCCCTCGCCGGCGAACATGCGCGTCGGGTCTTCACCCTCGCGTTTGAAGGGAAACACGCCCGCCGTGTAGGGGAAAAAGCCGGGCAGGTTTTCCAGGAGCGCGAAGCGGAGGCGCTCACCCGGGCTCTCGGTGCGTGGAAGCGCCACGCGCGGCACCTTTGTGCCCGAAAGCGTCTCGCGGTAGAGCGGAACGGAGAAATCGCGCTCGCGCACGCGATAGGTAAACGTGTCGGCCTGGTACTGCGCTTTCAAATCATCCCAGCTTTCGAGAATGCGGCGCGAGCGAGCGTCAAGCTTTTCCCACCAGTAGCTGGCCATTTCATTCAGGCGCTGCTCCAGCACCTGGGCATCATCGGGTTGCCACTCGGCTACTTGCCGGGCCGCGCCTTTCGCCTCGCCCCACTTGCGGGCAAAGCGCACCTGCGCCTCGGCCCACGCCCGGTAGTCGCGGCTCGTCTCGGAGATTTCGGCGAGATAGCGCTGGCGGCGCGGCTCGATCAGGCTCTGCGCGGAGGCAGGCGACGCCTCAGATGGCGCGTCGAAATGAGAGGCGCGGCTGAAGCCGGTTTTCTGTTTGAGCTGCTCCAGAAGGGCGAGGTAGAGCCGCGTCACGCCCGCGTCGTTGAAGTGCGACGCCATCGTGGGATAGACCGGCATTTGGTTCGGCTCCTGACCAAAAGCGGCGCGGTTGCGTTGCATCTGCTTGCGCACGTCGCGCAGGGCGTCCTCGCTGCCGCGCTTCTCGAACTTGTTGAGCGCCACCAGGTCGGCGGCGTCGAGCATCCCGATCTTTTCGAGTTGGGTGGCCGCGCCGTACTCCTGCGTCATCACGTAGAGCGACACGTCCACCAGACCCGCCAGTTCGGTATCGCTCTGCCCGATGCCCGCCGTTTCGACGAGGATCACGTCGAACCCGGCCTGTCGGCACACACCGATGGCGTCGCCGAGGGCGGCAGAGGTGGCGCGGTGCGCCTGCCGCGTGGCAAATGAGCGCATGTACACGCGCGGCGCGAACGAGCCGTACAGGCTGTTCATGCGGATGCGGTCGCCCAGCAGCGCACCACCCGTGCGCTGCCGCGTGGGATCGACCGACAACACGGCCAGCGTCAGGTCGTCGAAGTCGGTCAGGAAACGCCGCACCAGTTCGTCCGTCAGCGTGGACTTGCCCGCCCCGCCCGTGCCGGTGATGCCGATTACTGGGATTGTGGATGGCGGGGTGCGGATTTCGGGCGCGCTATGCGGTGCGCCGTCGCCTGTGCTTTCGGGTGGCGCTACGCCCCCGGCGGACACGGCAACGGCGGCAAGCTGCTTTCCACTCTCCACCCCGGTCAACCGGCGGGCAAGCGCAGCGGGATTCGCTGCCCCCGATTCTGCCTCCTGCAACCCCAAATCCGAAACCGAGAAGTCCGCCGCCCGCACCATCTCGTTGATCATCCCCTGTAAGCCCAGCGTCATGCCATCCTCGGGCGAGAAGATGCGTGTGATGCCGTACGCTTCCAGTTCTGCAATCTCCTCGGGCACAATCACCCCGCCTCCGCCGCCGAAAATCTTGATGTGACCGGCTCCGCGCTCCTGCAAGAGGTCGCGGAGGTACTTGAAGTACTCCACGTGGCCACCCTGGTACGACGAGATAGCGATACCCTGCACGTCCTCTTCGATGGCGGTGCTCACCACCTCCTGCACCGACCGGTTGTGGCCCAAGTGGATGACTTCTACACCTGTCGCCTGAAGCAGGCGGCGGATCATGTTGATAGCTGCGTCATGGCCGTCGAAAAGGCTGGCTGCCGTGACGAAGCGGACGGGGTGCTGGGGTCGGTAAGGCTGGGTATCCATGGAAAAGCGCTTTCAGATAGTCGGTCAACGGTGCGCTGGCGGCTCCGTTTCCTGGAGGGCAATGGCCCATTGTATGTTGCAATAACGGCGTGTGGAAACCACGAACGCCCGTTCCCCTATCCGCGCACGGGCGTGCCAGGCTCCCTCCACTTCGCCCGTCCACGCGATGAGGGCGTGCCGCAGCCCCCCCCGCACGCCCTCGCCCATCGCCTTCAACACGGCTTCTTTGGCCGCCCACACCTGCAACAGCGCGCCGTCCGTGTCTGGCAACACTTCTCCCGGCGCGCAAAGCCGCTGCGCCAGCGCGGGGCTGACGGGGCGAATCTGCTCGGCGTCGAGGCCAACCGGGCTGCCAGCAACGGCGACGGCAGCCACGATTGACGTGTGGGTAAGCGATAGGTGCCGGTTATCGGCCAAGGGCACGAGCCCGCCACCGGAGGCTCGTTCCAGGACGACCTGACAGGGCGGTTGGCCTGTGAGCGCCGCCAGCCGCTGCCGCAGCAGCGTCCGGCCTCGCACAAATTCCTGCCGCCGCTTGGGGCTGCCGAACGTGTGGGCGCGCTGCTGCTCGTGAGGCGCGAGCACGTCCTCCCGCCCCTCCCCCACCAGCACAAAGACGAGCGGTGCGGAATGGGCATCAAAGCCAAAAAAAGAGGCCGGGAGCCTGTGCTCGCCGGCCTCTGTCAGGTCGGGGAACCCCTCACTTGCGGGCGTCACGGTAGTTCTGCGCCACCTGGTCCCAGTTGACGACGTTCCACCACGCCTCGACGTAATCGGGGCGGCGGTTCTGGTAGTTGAGGTAGTAGGCATGCTCCCACACGTCGAGACCGAGAATGCCGGTGTCACCGTGCATGAGGGGGTTGTCCTGGTTGGGCAGGCCATGCAGGTGCAGCGTGCCGTCCGGCGTCACGGCGAGCCATGCCCAGCCCGACCCGAACTGGCCCGTCGCCTTTTCGGAGAACTGCTTTTTGAAGGCGTCGAACGAGCCAAAAGCGCTGTTGATGGCCTCAGCCAGTTCGCCCGAAGGCTGCCCACCACCATCGGGACTCATCGTTTTCCAGAAAATGGCGTGATTGAGGTAGCCGCCGCCGTTGTTGCGCACCGCCGTCTTTTTCGCCTCGGGCAGCGCGTCCAGATTGGAGAGAATCTCCTCGATGGATTTGTCGGCCCACCCGGTGCCTTCGAGGGCGGCGTTGAGCTTGTCGGTGTAGCCTTTGTGGTGCTTGGTATGGTGGATCTCCATCGTGCGCGCGTC
>CBDUBO010000010.1:0-17001 GCA_965365405.1 uncultured Rhodothermales bacterium
GGTTGAAGACGCCGATGGAGCCCGTGATGGTGAGCGGGTTGGCGACGATGGAATCCGCGCCCGTAGCAATCCAGTAGCCGCCCGAAGCCGCGTAGTCGCCCATTGAGACGATGACGGGTTTCACCCCGCGCGTGAGGGCGATTTCGCGGCGCATGGCCTCGCTGGCCGAGGCCGACCCGCCGGGCGAGTTGACGCGCAGCACGACGGCCTTTACGCGGTCGCTCTCGCGGGCTTCCTGCATTGCCTCCCTGAACGTCTCGTCGCCCACGACGGTGCCGCCCATGAGCGGGTTGAAGCTCTCGCCGCTTTCGCCGTCCACGATGCCGCCGATGGCATAGACGAGGGCGATTTCGCCTTCGCCGGCCACGTCGAGCCCAGCGTCGGTGGGCGAGGTGCGGGCGTAGTGCTGCGCCTGGATCAGGTTCAGATCATCGTCCGCCTCGACGCCGAGCCGCTTTTTGAGCATCGTCTCCAGTTCATCCGGCAACAGGAGGGCGTCCAGCAGGCCCGCCCGCACGCCGTCCTCGGCAGAAAAGAGGGCGTCGGTTTCGATAAGCGTCTGGAGTGCCTGGGGCGTCGTGCCCCGGCTCTGGGCGACGGCGGTGAGAAAGACGCGGTTCTGGTCGGTCAGCAGGGCCGATAGCTGCTCGCGGTTTTCGGGCGAGAGGTCTTCGCGCAGAAACGGCTCGACGGCGGCCTTGAACTGCCCGGCGCGGATCACCTCGGCCTGCACGTCGAGCTTGTCGAGCAGGTTTTTGTAGAACTCGGCGGTAAGGGCAAAGCCGTTGAACTCGAAGATGGTGAGCGGCTGCATCGTGACGGTGTCCGCCGCCGAGGCGAGAAAGTAGCCGGCTTCGTTGAGGTAGGGGCCGCTGGCGCTGGCGTAGAGCGGTTTGCCACTCTTGCGGTAGTCGGCGAGGGCACCGCGCACCTCTTCGAGTGTGGCCCACGGCGCGCTGAGCGCGCCCACCTTGAGCCACACGGCCTCGACGCGGCTGTCCGCGGCGGCCATGCGCAGCGCCTGCCGGATGCGCGCCAGGTCGAGCTCGGGCTCGCCAAACGCCTCGGCAAAAGGATCGTCCGCGGTGATCTCGGGAATGCCGCCTTCGAGCTCGACGACGAGCGTGGTAGCCGCGGAGACGCTGGGCTCACTGCTGCCGGAGGAGGCGAGGGCGACGATGACGAGGAAAAAGAAAAAGACGACAACGCCCAGGGCAACGAGGGTACCGAGGGTGGCGGCGACGAGCGTCGAGAAGAAGCGCATGTGCAGAACAGAGAAGAGGAAAAAGCGGCGTGCTGCCGAGGGGCGTGCCTACGCGCAACCGTTCCCCAGGATGCTTCCCCGCGACCCGTGCAGGTAGGCACGGCGCAACGATGGGCATTTCCCCGGCAGGCGCGCACCCGCTGCCCTGTATTTTTCCGTTGCCCATTGCTCATTGCCCCGCTGCCATGAACGAATACACCATCCCGGTGCTGCACCCGCTGCTGGTGCATTTCCCCCTCGCTCTGCTGGTAGCCGCCGCGCCCATCGCCGTCGTGTGGGCGCTGCGCCGCACGACGTTCTGGCGGGACGCCGCCCTGTTGCTGCTGGCACTGGGCGCGCTGGGGGCGCTGGCCGCCTACCTGACGGGCGAGGCGATGGAGGAGCAGTCCGAGGGGGTGCCCATCGTGGACCGCTTCGTGGAGCAGCACGAGACGCTGGCGCTGTGGACGCTGGGGCTGGCTGCTGCTGCCATGCTCGCGTTTGCGGCCCTTTCGTGGTACGAGCGGCAGGGGAGCAAGGCAGGTGGCGCCCTGCGCTGGGCGGCAGCCCTGCTTGCCGTCGCTGCCGCTGCCCTCGTGGCGTGGACGGCCCACCTCGGTGGGCTGATGGTATGGGGCGTCCCTGTGTGACACGGCGGGTGTAGCCCTTTGTGGACATACAGACCCCTTCGAGGGGCGTTCATGAACCCGAAAGCAGGATGCGGCGGACTGGCACGGTTTGGGAAACGCGGGAGGGGTACTCCCTCAACCAGACCTTTATCGCCATGAAACCCGGAAGGCTACCATCCTCGTGGGGTGCGCTGTTTGCCGCCTTTTTGCTGCTCGTATTCGCCGCTGCGCCGGCTGCGGCCCAGCGGAGCCGGACGGGCGGGGAGCGCAAGACTGAGAAGGAGGAGAAGGAGGAGAAACGCTCCGAGCCCGAAACGCGCCCGGCGCGCCGCACTCCCGAAACGGCTCCGGCCCCCCGCCGCGAGCCCGAAACCCAGCCCGCGCCCGCGCCGGAGACGCAGCCCGCGCCGCGCGAGCAGCGCCGCGGCTCCGAGCAGCGTGGGCGCACGCGCGCGCCGGAAGCGACGCCGCCTGCCCCGCAAACGCAGCCCGCACCCCAGCCGCGCAGCCGCACGCCGGAAGCGCGCACGGGCGAGCGCGAGCGCGGTGAGACTCCGCGGGGCGACGTGCGGGCCCGGCCCGACCAGCCGCGCACCAGTAATGGAGGCCGGGACGGCAGCAGCGCTGGTCGTGAAGACGGCCAGCGTACCACTGAGCGGGGGCGCGCCGCCACCTCCGGAAACCGGACGTACGCGACGGGCGACCGGCAGGGCCGCATCGTCGGCAACGGCGGGCGAACGGTGGGCAACCGCGTCGAGCGCGGCGCGCAGCACCGCCCGCGCCGCGACGCCTACCGCTGGCACCACGTGCCCGCCGTGCCGCACCGGGGCTATCACTACCGTCCGGCAGCGCCCGTCGTTCTGCACCTGGCCTACGAATGGCCGTGGGAGCAGCGCTACCGCCGCGCGTGGAGCCCGCGCTACCGCTACCGCCAGGTCGTCCACGTGGAATCGGGCTATGGCCGCGACCGCTGGACATCGCGCCTGGAGGTGCGGACGACGTACCGGCAGCGCGTGCGCCATGCCTCGCGCAACCGCGCCGAACTCGACCTCGACATCGAGGCCGTCGAACTCTACCAGGACGGCCGCTACCTGGGCCGCGTCAACCGCATCCCCAACCAGATCGGGCGCGTGCAGGCGACGGTGCGTCGCAATGGCCGCATCTCTTTCAACCGCGACGTGTTCGTGGTGGGCAGCCGCGAGGTCGGCTTCGAGATCGTCGCCACACGGGCCTACGACGGCTACTTCCTCAGCGACTGGCGGCGCGACGACGACCTCGATGTGGCCCGCCTCGACCTGCGCCGGGGCCGCGCCGAGCGCGTGCGCTACAGCCGTCTGCTCGACTACGACGGTTTCCGCGGCTACGCGCCCGTCTCGCTCCTGCCCGAAGACGAGCGCTGGCTGGGCGACTATGGCCCCTACGCCGTCAGCACCTACGCCTACGACGACGATTTCTACGACAGCTACGGCTACGACGACGGCTATTACTACGGCTACGAGTCCGGCGCTACGCCGCGCTACGACGTAGGCGCGCGCGGTGAGACTGCCGGCACTTCGCCCACCCTCCAGGGCGAATCCGACGATACGTACGAAACGCCGAGCGGCGCGCGCATCCGCCTCCGGCGCGAGGCCGAGATCCAGCGCCTCGAATAGCAGATAACGAGTGAGGCATGGTGAGTAGAAGGTGATGGGCGGAGGGCGGGTTTGCTGCCCTCCGCCCATCACCCTTTACCGTTCGGGCTTTACCCGCACCCCCGTCGTTCTGGCAGTTTCTGCACATCGGGGGAGAAACCGGGGTTTGCTCCGGGCGGTTGGGAGCAGACGTTTGCACCGCCGCCCTGCCAGCCTGGCAACCTTCGGGTTCACCCGGTGCCGCGCACGGGGTGCCCTGCCTTCTGGCAAGGCTTTTGCCGACCGTCCCTCTGCCATGCCCACCCTCCGACCCTTCGACGACGCCACGCCGCTCTCCGACCGCGAGCGCGAAATTCTGCGCCTGGTGGTGCAGAGCTTCGTGCAGACGGCCGGGCCCGTCGGCTCGCGGACGCTGGTGCAGCGCTACGGCCTTGAACTCAGCCCGGCCTCCATCCGCAACACGATGAGCGACCTAGAGGAGGCGGGCTACCTTGAACACCCGTATACGTCTGCCGGACGCGTGCCCACGCCGCGCGGCTACCGCACGTTCGTGGACGAGTTGATGCAGACGCCCCGCTTGACGGCAGCGGAAAAGGCTGTGCTGCGCGCCGCCCTCGACCAGATGGTGGGGGGCCGCGAAGAACTGCTGCGCGAAACCTCGAAGGTGCTCGGCCGGCTCTCCAACCTGCTCGGCGTCGTGCTCGCGCCCAACCTGGCCACGGGCGTGCTCGAACGGCTCGAAGCCATCCCGCTCTCGTCCAACCGCCTCATGTTCGTGCTGAGCCTGCGCGGCGGGCTCGTGCGCACCATCGTGCTGGAGATGGACGTGGTGCTGGCGCGTAACGAGATCGAGCGCGTCGTCGAAATGCTCAACGAGCGCCTGGCCGGCCTCACGCTCGAAGAAATCCGGGCCACGTTTGCCCAGCGCGTGCGCGGCTTGGACGCCGACGACAACGCCCTCGTGCGCCTCATCCTCGACCAGTCGAGCGCGTTTTTCGCCGAGGCCAACGAGGCCTCGCGCATCAGCCTGAGCCCGACGAGCCCACTGCTCGAACAGCCCGAATTCCAGCAGCCCGACGAACTGCGCCACCTCATCGGGCTGCTCGAAGACGAGCAGTTTCTCGTCCAGCTTTTCGAAGACCGCGCCGAGGGCAGCGAGACGCCCCGTGCCATCGTCACCATCGGGCCCGAACACGTGGACGGCAAGACGACGCGCTACTCGCTCGTCACGGCCCGCTACCGGCTCGGCACGTCCTTCGGGACGGTAGGCGTGCTGGGGCCGCTACGCATGGACTACGCGCGCGTCGTGACGGTCGTCGAGCACGTGGCGCGCCTGCTCAGCGGCGAGGCCGGCACCGATTAGGCCACGCGGCCATCTATTTCCTTTGACCACAACCTCTTGTCCTACCGTGAGCGAAATCCCCCAGGATCCTCAGAAAATCTCCGACGCTGACGCCGCTGCCGAGCAGTGGCTCCAGACCGTCGAGGAGCTGGCCGACCGGGACGCGCAGCTTGAAGAGATGCGCACCGAACTGGGCCAGATGCAGGAAAAGCTGCTCACCATCGAGCAGCAGAACCAGGGTGCCGAAGAGCAGCTTCGCCGCACCGCTGCCGACTTCCAGAACTTCCGCCGCCGCACCGAGCAGGAACGCGTCAAGTGGCGCGAGGAAGGCAAGATCGAAGCCATCACGCGCTTTCTGGACGTGTACGACGACTTCGCGCGCTCGCTCGATGCCATCCGGCAGGCGGACGCGGGCGGCGAAGGCCAGGACAAGCTGCGCGAGGGCGTCGAACTGGTCTTCCGCAAATTTGCCGAGGAGATGGAAAGGCTGGGCGTGCAGGCCATCGAGGCCGTTGGCGAGCCGTTCGACGTGGCGCAGCATGAGGCCCTCATGCAGGAGCCCGCGCCCGAAGGCGTCGCCTCCGGCACCGTGCTCGAAGAGTACCAGCGCGGCTACCGCGTGGGCGAGCGCGTGCTGCGCCACAGCCGCGTCAAAGTTGCCTCTTGAGATTAAGGAAGTGCCGCACTACGCCTGTGGAGGGTCGAATGAGAACCCCGAGCATTCGACGCGCGGCACCTGGCACTCGACTCCTCTGAAGCATTCGCATTCGTAAATCGATACTCGACCCTATTCCATGCGCGATTACTATGAGATCCTGGGCGTGAGCCGCTCGGCCACGATGGTCGAGATCAAAAAGGCCTACCGGGGGCTCGCCATGAAGTACCACCCCGACCGCAACCCCGGCAACGCCGAGGCCGAGATGCGCTTCAAGGAGTGCGCCGAGGCTTACGAGGTGCTCTCCGACGCCGGCAAGCGCGAGCGCTACGACCGCTTCGGCCACGCCGGCGTGCGCGGCGGCGCGCAGGGCGGACCCGCCTTCACCGACTTCGGCGACATCTTCGACCGCTTCCGCGACATCTTCGAGAGCGCGGGCGCGCAGGGCGCCTTTGGCGACATGTTTGGCGGCGGGCGCACGCGCGGCGCGCAGAAGGGCCGTCCCGGCACCGACCTGCGCATCAAGCTGCCGCTCACGCTTGAAGAGATCAGCGAGGGCGTGGAGAAAAACGTCAAGGTGCGCAAGTTCGTGGCCTGCGCCGCGTGCACCGGCACCGGTGCTGATGGCGGCGCGGACGAGCAGGAGAGTTACGACGTGTGCACGACATGCCAGGGTATGGGCGAAGTGCAGCGCGTCACGCGTTCCGTTTTCGGCCAGTTCGTGAGCGTGCAGCCGTGCCCCACCTGCGGCGGCGAAGGCCGCATCCTGCGCCGTCCGTGCGGGCAGTGCAAGGGCGAAGGCCGCGAGCGCGGCGAGGAAGCCCTCAGCATCAACGTGCCTGCGGGCGTGCTCGAAGGCAACTTCCTCACGCTGCGCGGCGCGGGCAACGCGGGCGTGCGCGGCGGCGTGCCGGGCGACCTGCGCGTCGAGATCGAGGAGATCGAACACGAGCACTTCCTGCGCGAAGGACTCGACGTGTTTTACGACCTCGTGCTGTCGCTTCCCGACGCCGCCCTGGGGGCCGAGGTGGACATTCCGACGCTCAAGGGCGCCTCACGCCTCACCATCGAGCCGGGCACGCAGAGCGGCAAAATCCTCCGGATGCGTGGGCGTGGGCTGCCCGAATACGGCTCCAGCCGGCGCGGCGACCAGCTTGTGCGCGTGCGCGTGTGGACGCCGCAGCGCCTCTCGCCCGAAGAACGCGCTCTGCTCGAAAGGCTGCGCGAGGCGCCGGCCTTCCAGCCCGGCCCGTCCCACAACGGCAGCGCCAACGGCAAGTCGTTTTTCAGCAAGATCAAGGACGTGATTACCGGATGACCGGCACCGCACAGCGCGCAGCAGACCTCGACCGCGCGGAGGCATCGCCTGCCGACGTGGGGGAAAAGCTGCGTGCCGTGATGCGGTGCGTGCCCTCGCCCGTAACCGTCGTGACGGCGGGCCGGGCCGAGCCGCGCGGCGTCACCATCGGCTCGTTCACGAGCGTCTCGCTCGATCCGCCGCTCATCTCGTTCAACCTGATGCAAACGTCGGCGCTGCTGCCGCTTTTGCGCGTGGGCGCGCCGTTCAACGTGCACGTGCTGCGCGAGGATCAGGCGGCACTCGGCTACCACTTCGCCATTCCCGGCCTGCCCTCCGAAGGGCAGTTTCTGGCCGTCCCCTACACGCCCGACGCGCACGGCACGCCGGTGCTGGGCGAAAGGCTGTCCGTGCTGTTCTGCCGCGTGGCCCAACTTTTCGAGGCGGGGGATCACGTACTCGTGCTCGGTGCCGTCGAAGCCACGGACGGTCCGGGCGAAGGCGCGCCGCTGCTCTACCTCGACCGCGCCTTCCACACCGTGGGCCGCGAAATCGAGGTCACCCCCACCGATCTCGCTTCGGGAGAAGAAGCGTAGGGCCGCTGCTGCTGATAGGGGAAGAGGGAAGGGCGATTGGCCAATGGGGACGTGGTGGAGGGTGTAGGGGCGCAATTCATTGCGCCCTCTGTGGCGCGCCGCGCCCTGCCCTGGATCTACGCCCGGCTCCCGCTCCGCGGTGATGCTCCCGTAGGGCGCGCATTGGCACGCCTTCGTGCTCAGCGCCCTCTGAAGCCCAGCAGCCGCAGCCCGTTGAGCGACACGAGCACCGTCGAGCCCTCGTGGCCGACGACGGCGAGCGGCAGCGGCAGGCCCACCACCAGAATCGAGGCCACCATCACGGCGATAGCGCCGAGTGAGAGGGCGATGTTGGCGGCGAGCGTGCGGCGCGCCGCACGGCCCAGCGCGAGCGCATAAGGAAGCTGCGCCAGGTCGTCGCCCATGAGCACCACGTCGGCGGTTTCGAGGGCCACGTCGGTGCCCGCGCCGCCCATGGCGATGCCCACCGTGGCCGCCGCCAGCGCAGGCGCGTCGTTGACGCCGTCGCCCACCATGGCCACGGCCCCGTACTGGCGGGCAAGGGCCTGGACGCGCGCCACTTTTTCCTCCGGCAGCAGCCCCGCGTGGACCTCGTCCACCCCGGCCTGGGCGCCGATGGCTCCGGCCACCCCCGCATTGTCGCCCGTGAGCATGACCACGTGCGACACGCCCAGCCTTTTGAGGTGCTGTACGACGCCCGCCGCGCCGGGGCGGAGCGTGTCGGCAAAGCCCATCCACCCCAGCACGCGCCGCGTTTCGTCCGTGCCGCCCACAACGGCGACGGCCGTCTGGCCCGACTGTTCGAGCGCCTGCACGGCGGCCCGCGCCTGTTCCCAGCCGCAGGCAGGAGGCGCGCCGTCGAAAAATGCCAGGTTGCCCATGCGTACCGTCTGCGCGCCGACGCGCGCTTCTACGCCACGTCCGGCGGTGGCGTGGAAGGCGGTGGCAACGGGTACCTCCAGCCCGCGACGCTCGGCCTCGGCTACCGTCGCCGTGGCGAGGTGGTGCTCGGAGCGCGCTTGCACCGCCGCCGCGAGCGTCAGCAGCGCGTCTTCGCTCAGACTAGCCTCGGGGTGAGGTTCGAGCGTGACCAGGCGCGTGCGGCCCTCGGTGAGCGTACCCGTCTTGTCGAAACACACCACCTGCACGCGGGCGGTTTCCTCGACGGTGACGCCGCCTTTGAACAGCACGCCGCGCCGCGCCCCTGCGGCAATGGCGCTGAGCACGGCGGCAGGCGTCGAAATGACGAGCGCGCACGGGCTGGCCGCCACCATGAGCGTCATGGCGCGGTAAAACGCCGGGCCGAACGCCTCGCCCAGCGCCATCCCGGTGGCGAGCGCGAGGGCGGTGAGCGCGAGCACCCCGACGGCGTAGGGTTGCTCGAACCGGTCGATGAGGCGCTGCGCCGTGGCCTTCTCTGCCTGCGCCTCCTCGACGAGGCGCACCATGCGCGCCAGCGTCGAGTCCTCCATGCGCCGCGTCACACGCACTTCGAGGCTACCCCCTCCGTTGATGGTGCCCGCGAAAACCGCCGCGCCCGGCGCTTTCGTCACCGGGGCCGACTCGCCCGTCAGCGTCGCCTCGTCAAGCTGGCTCTCGCCGCGCACCACGACGCCATCGAGCGGGACGCGGCTGCCGGGGCGGAGCACGAACACGTCGCCGGGCACGACGCTTTCGAGCGCGACGCGTTTTTCCTGCCCGTCCACGAGCAGCACGGCGCTGTCCGGGCGGAGTTTGACGAGGGCTTCGATGGCGCGGCGGCTGCGGCCCATCGCGATCTGCTGGAGCACGTTGGAGAGCGAAAACAGGAACAGCAGGAGGGCCCCCTCGAAGGGCTGGCCGATGGCGAGCGCGCCGAGCGCCGCCAGCACCATCAGGAGGTCGATGTCCACCTGCCGCTGCCGGATTGCCTCCAGCCCGCCCCGGGCGCCGTACCACCCGCCGAAGCCGTAGGCGGCTCCGTAGCCCATCCACGAGACAGCCGCGGGCCAGCCGCGCCACGTGGCGGCGAGGCCAACGGCGATGCCCGCCAGGGTGAGGGCGGTGAAAACAGCCTGCCGCCGCGTTTCGGACGGCGACGCCGTCTGGGCGCGCCCGGCGCAGCAGGGCGAGGCATCGGCGCGTTCCAGCACGCGCACGTTGGAGGGGGCAGAGGAGAGGGATTCCGGCATGGAGCCCACAACGTCGCCGCTCCGGGATGGTTTGTAGGGAAACGCCGCTGCGTGTTGTCGTGGCGCAGGGCCGAACCGTGGTAGGGACGTCCCGCGACACGTCCCTACGGAGCACCGGGCAGGTCGGCATCCCCCGTGCCGTACACGCCCGCGCCGAAAAAGGCGAAATCGTAGCGGCAGGGATCAGCGGGGTCGAGGGCGCGGCAGGCTTCGGTCAGCTCCATCACGGCGCGCCAGTCGTCCTGGGGGCGGGCGAGCAGGCCCCACGCCCGCGCCTGCCGCCCGGCGTGCACGTCGAGCGGGAGCACGAGCTGACTGGGGCGGATGCGCGTCCACAGGCCGAAGTCCACCGGGCCGGGGCGCACCATCCAGCGCAGGTACATTGCCAGGCGCTTGCACGCGCTGCCGCTCGACGGGCGGGCAACGTGCTTTTTGAGGCGCGGCGGCGTTTCGGGATGGATGGTGAGAAGGGACTGCGAAAACCCTTCGATGGCCGGCCCCACGTCAGAGGCGTCAGGCGGCAGATGGTCGGCAAAAGCCCTTTCGAGCGAGCCGTGTTTTTCGAGTATCAGCCGCAGCGCCTGCACCAGTGCGCGGGCATCGCCGCTATTGAAGGTGCGGTGCTTGAAGCCGTCCAGGCACGCGCCGTCGCGCGCGTCGTCGTAATGGGCTACGAAGCGGTAGGGTGCGTGGCGCATCCGCGCGCACAGGTCGGCCAGCTTGTTTTGAATGGTGGCACGGCGGCCCCAGGCGAGGAGCGCCGCGAAGAGGCCGATCACCTCCTGGTCGCCCCGGTCGTCGTAGCCGTGCGGAATGGCGATGGGGTCGTCCGCGATAAAAGCGGGCGTCTCGAAACGGGCGACGAGCGCGTCGAGGGCAGGCTTCAGGGCGTGCGGGGAGATGGAAAAAAGCATGGGCAGCATCGCGGGGCTGTCGCAATCGTGCGGCGCAGCGGGGGACAGGAGCAGGTAATGGTCAGGCTTCGTAAACTGCCTGCTCGCTTTCCCGATTCATCATGGATGCCAGTGCACTGCGGGCGCTTCAGGCTCCGCTCAAAGAGCAGTACCGCGAAACCCCCGATGCGGCCCTCGTGACGCTGCGCGCGGAGGGGCGGCTGGGCCAGGGCATCGCGTGCCGCGTCGAGACGGGCCGGGCGCTCGTCGAGGCTGGCCTGCACCCGGCCAGCGGCGGCACGGGCATGTTAGCCTGTTCGGGCGACATGTTGCTCGAAGCGCTCGTCGCGTGCGCGGGCGTCACGCTGGCGGCAGTTGCCACTGCCCTCGCCATCTCGCTGCGCGACGCGACGGTGCGGGCCGAAGGCGACCTCGACTTCCGGGGCACGCTGGGCGTCTCGAAAGAGGTGCCCGTCGGTTTTCGCGACATCCGGCTCGCCTTCGTGCTCGACACCGACGCGACCGACGAACAGATCGAAACCCTCCTCAAGCTCACCGAGCGCTACTGCGTCGTCTTCCAGACCATCCGGGGGGCACCGTCGCTGTCGGTTTCGGTGGTGCGCGGCTGAACGGGCGACGTTGCGCCCCTTTTCCACGTGTGGATTTGCGGTCATGACGCTTCTCGAACGCGACGCAAGGCTCCGCGAACTGTCGGCGATGCTGGAAAGCGTCGGTGTGGCAGGCGGAAGCATGGCCCTCGTGATGGGAGAAGCCGGCATCGGCAAGTCCTCGCTTGTCCAGCGCTTTGCGGAGACGGTGGGGCCAGACGTTCCGGTGCTGTGGGGGGCGTGTGAAGCCCTGTTCACGCCGCGTCCGCTCGGTCCGCTCTACGACATTGCGCTGCAGGTGGGCGGCAGCCTGCGCCGCCTGCTCGAATCCGAAGCGCAACGCGCGGCGCTGTTCGCCGCCTTTCTCGCCGAGTTGCAGCGGCACGGCCAGCCCTGCGTCGTCGTTCTCGAAGACGTGCACTGGGCCGACGAAGCAACGCTCGACCTGATCAAGTTTCTGGGGCGACGCATTCACCTGACAGATGCGCTGCTGCTCGTCACCTTCCGCGACGACGAGGTGGGCGCATCGCACCCGCTCCGTTTCGTCCTCGGCGACCTGCCGGGGCAGCGCACCCACCGCCTGCGCCTGGAGCCTCTTTCAGAAGCATCCGTCGCGGAGATGGCGCGGCAGGCAGGCTACGTGGGCACCGACCTCTACGTCGTAACGGGCGGCAACCCCTTTTTTGTCACTGAGGTGCTGGCCGGGCAGGCCCGGGGGGTGCCCGCGTCGGTGCGGGACGCGGTGCTGGCGCGGGTGGCCCGGCTGCCGCAGGCGGTGCGGGAGCTAGTTGAGCTGGCCTCCGTGGTACCGGCCAGGGTGGAGCGGTGGCTGCTGGACGAAATCCTCGCGCCCGCGCCGGAGACGGTAGATCGCTGCGTGGGCACGGGAATGCTGCGGACGGACAGCGATGCCCTTGCCTTCCGGCACGAACTGGCGCGGCGGGCCGTGGAAGACGCGCTGGCGCCCGGGAGGCTCCAGCGGCTGCACGCCCGGGTGCTCGGCGTGCTCTCAGAGCGCGTCCCGGACGAGGTAGCGCGTCTGGTACACCACGCCACGCGGGCCGGCGACGCCGCGGCGGTGCGGCGCTACGCCCCGATGGCCGCGCGGCAGGCCGCTGCCCTCAGTGCCCACCGCGAGGCCGCCGCGCAGTATGAAACGGCGCTGCGCCACGCCGATGCACTCACCCTCGAAGCCCGCGCCGCGCTGCTGGAAAGCCGCTCGTACGAATGCTACCTCACCGATCAGATCGAAGCCGCCCTCGAAGCGCGGCAGGAGGCGGTGCAACTGCGGGCGCAGTTGGGGGATGCGAAAAAGCACGGCGACAACCTGCGCTGGATGTCGCGCCTGTCGTGGTTCGCCGGTGACAAGGCTCGGGCCGAGCGTTACGCCACTGAGGCCCTCCGCGTGTTCGAGGGCGAGCCGGCCAGCCCTGAGCGGGCCATGGCCTACAGCAACCGCGCGCATCTCCACATGCTTGCCGACGAGCACGAGGAAGCGGTGCGGTGGGGTGAAGAAGCCATCGGCCTCGCCGAGCAGTGCGGGGCGACGGAGATCGTGACGCATGCCCTCAACAACGTCGGCTCGGCACGGCTGCTGGCCCGCGACCCGGCGGGGTGGGCCCCTCTCGAAAAAAGTCTGCAACTCGCCCTCGACCACGACTTTCAGGAGCACGCCGCGCGCGCCTACACCAATCTCGCCACGCTCGCCGCTCGCAGCCGCAACTACGGGCGCGCCGCCCGCTATCTCGACGAGGGCATCGCCTACGCGACCGAGCGCGACCTTGACTCGTGGCGGCTCTACATCACCGCCTGGCGGGCGCGGGTACGCTTCGAGCAAGGCGACTGGGCAGGCGCCTCGGAAGACGCGCAGTGGGTGCTCGACCGGCCGCACGTGTCGGCCATCACCCGGATTCCCGCGCTTGCCGTGCTCGGGCACGTCCGCGTGCGGCGCGGCGATCCCGAAGCGCAGGCCCCACTCGACGAAGCTCTCGCCCTCGCCCTTCAGACCCGGGAGTTACAACGCATCGGGCCGGTGGCGGCGGCACGGGCAGAGGCGGCGTGGCTCCGGGGCGACGTGGGCGGGGTGGAGCGCGAGGCACGCGAGGCGTACAGACTGGCTCTCTGCCACAACGAACCCTGGGCGCTGGGCGAACTCGCCCTGTGGCGCTGGCGGGCAGAACCATCCACCGGAGTGCCCGAAACCGCCGCCGAACCGTACCGGCTGGAGCGGGTGGGAGACTGGCGCGGGGCGGCAGCGGCATGGGCGCAACTCGGGTGCCCATACGAGCAGGCGCTGGCGCTGTCCGGGGGGGATGCAGAGGCCATGATGCGCGCGCTCGCCCTGTTCGAGGAGTTGGGCGCGGAGCCGGCGGCGGAATGGCTCCGCCGGCGGATGCGGGCAGCAGGCTTGCGGAGCGTCCCGCGGGGGCGGCGGCCTGCCACGCGTGCCCACCCCGCCGGGCTTACGCCGCGGCAGGTGGACGTACTGGCCCTGCTGGCCGAAGGGCTCACCAACGCCGGCATCGCCGCTCGTCTCTACATCTCTGCAAAGACCGCCGACCACCACGTCTCGGCCATTCTGACGAAGCTGGGCGTGCATTCGCGGGAAGAAGCCGCTGCCGAAGCCCGTGCCCGGGGCTGGCTCGGGTAAACGGGGCGCGGCGGTGCCCGGAATAGGGCGCCGATGGGATCAATATGGGGTGCCCCTCCCGATGCCAGGGTGCGCGTGGGAGCGGTACGCTTGGATCAGACCGGAATAAGCCGGTCCAACCCACAAAACCCGAGCAGCCATGCCTCGCTACCTCGTCGAACGCACTTTCCCCAACGGCCTCAACATCCCGGCCAACGCAGACGGCGCGCACGCTTGCCTCAACGTCGTCCAGAACAACGCCGAAGGAGGCGTCACCTGGATCCACTCCTACGTCAGCGGCGACAAGAACAGGACATTCTGCATCTACGACGGGCCGTCCCCCGAGGCCATCCGGCGTGTTGCGCAGCGCAACAACCTGCCCGTAGACCGCATCCTGGAAGTGCGCGTGCTCGACCCTTACTTCTACCACTGATCCGCACCCCTCCAGCCTTGTGCAAATCGCGTACGAGGCCGGAGGGGCTCCCCCAATCCGCCAGCGATCATGAAATCGATGCTTTTTAGTCCTGCCCTCGCGCTGCTTGCCGCGCTCACGTTTTTCGCGTGCGACGCCAGCGACCAGCAAGACCCGCTCGCCGCCGAACTTGACGCCGCGCGCGAAGCGACGCGCAAGTACCAGAGCTTTGCCGCCGCACAGGCTGACGGTTACACCGTGCAGGCCACCGGCCACCGAGCGGGGATGGGCTTGCACTACCTCAACCCGGACCTGCTCGACCAGACGTTCGAGGTGGGGAGGCCCGAAATCCTGATGTACGTCGAGAAGTCAGGTGGCCTGGAACTGGTCGGCATCGAGTACGCCACGCCCATCGCCAACCTGAACAGCCCGCCGCCCGCGCCAGCAGGTTTCACTGGCGACGCTGATACGTGGGTCGTCAACACCGAATTCAGCCTCTGGACGCTCCACGCGTGGATGTGGATGGAGAATCCGCACGGACTCTTCAACCCGCACAACCCCAACATCCCGTGACGGGACAGGCCGGGCGTCGGGTCAGCTGCACAGGATCGCGTGCAGGTCCACGTTGCCACCGCTGACCATGACGCCCACGCGCAGGCCCCGCGCCTCCACGGCCCCCTCGAAAAGCGCCGCCGCCCCCAGCACGCCCGTCGGCTCGGCGACGAGTTTGAGGCGTTCGAGGAAAAAGCGCATCGCGCGCCGCAGCGCCTCATCATCGACGGTCACGATGTCGTCCACGAGCGCTTTGACGATGGCGAAGTTGAGCTGGCCGAGGTAGGGCGTCCGCGCCCCGTCGGCGATAGTGTCCGGGTTCTTGACCGTGTGGAGCGTGCCCGTGCGCAGCGAGAGCTGGGCGTCGTTGCCCGCTTCGGGCTCTACGCCGACCACGCGGCAGCGGGGCGCGGCGGCGCGCGCGGCGAGGGCCGAGCCTGCCAGAAAGCCGCCGCCGCCGGTGCACACGAGCAACAAGTCGAGCGGGCCGACTTCCTCGAACAGTTCGAGTGCCGCCGTGCCTGCCCCCGCAATCACGTCCGGGTGGTCGTAGGGCGGGATGATGGTGAGCCCTCGCGACGTGGCAAGCTTCTGCCCGATCTCCTCGCGGGCCGCCGTGTGCCGGTCGTACGGGACGATTTCGGCTCCGTAGCCCTCGGCGGCGGCCCGCTTGATTTCGGGCGCGTCGGCGGGCATCACGACGGTGACGGGCACGCCGAGCAGCTTGCCAGCGAGCGAGAGCGCCCCGGCGTGGTTGCCCGATGAGTAGGTGAGCACGCCGCGCCGCCGGTCGGCGTCGGGCAGGGCAGCGAGGGCGTTGTAAGCCCCCCTGAACTTAAAGGCCCCGGCCCGCTGGAGATTCTCGCACTTGAAAAACACCTCCGCGCCCACCATTTCGTTGGCGGTGCGCGACGTGACGACGGGCGTGCGGTGCGCCACGCCCTCGATGCGGGCACCAGCCTGCCGAACCGCCTCTATAGTAACAGGAAGCGGAGACGCGAGGGTAGGCAGGGACGTGGCGGTCGGCGGGGAATTGGACAGGAGGGGGCAGTGGCACAGGTAGGTCTCGTCTTCTACCCGGCACCCATGCCCCACGTGCGCCGAAGGTAACAAAAGAGGCTGCCTGTGGGGGCAGCCTCAGAAGTGCGCGCAGGGGTTCCGGTCAGGGTCTTCCCACTGTTTTCTCTGTGTCATTCGGGAGCGGCGGGGCAGACGCCTCGTCGGGCCGGATGATGGCCGAGGGTGGGTTCACCTCGTCCTGCTCGCGCTCGATGATGATTTCCACGTCGGTCAGCAGCGCGGCAATGGCCCCGATGGCGGCCAGCTGAGGTGCGATCAAGAGGGCGGCGGCTGTACCGCCCACGCCCACCGAGAGGGGGAATTCGATAAGCGTGCGCTCGTTGTTTTTGATGATGATGCGACGGGCGTTGCCCTCGTCCACCGCCTCACGCACGCGCTCGAGCACCTGCGAGCCTTTGACCTTGATTTCCTGGAAGATGACGTTGGGGTTTGCCATGGGTTAGTACGGGGCTGTATGGACGGGGTAGAGAGAACGGCAAAACTGTACGTCCGAAAAACCCGGTTGGAGAAGCGCGCGGGGAGGCGTTACACAAAAAGGGCAGGGAAGGAGGTGCGTTGCCGGAAAGGATTGCCCCGGCGGCAAAGGAGAGGGAAAGATTGGGCGTCGAAAATTTATGCGCGGTCCGTTTAAGTCGCCCAAAAGAAGGCCCGATAGGGGTAGCAGAGCGAATGGCACCGTAGCTGCTAAGCCATCTACCGCAGCCCGCGCCATCCAAGCGAACCGCACACAAACCCACCCTAACCAAACCACAGGCTATCCATGGGACAGCAGCAACTCCTCCTCCTCGTGCTCGGCATCGTGATCGTCGGCATCGCCGTCGTCGCCGGCATCCAGGCCTTCTCGGAAGGCAAGACCAAGGCCACCTCTGACGCCGCCGTCAGCGACGCCACCCGCATCATCAGCGACCTCCAGGCGTGGTACCTCAAGCCCGTAGCCTTCGGCGGCGGCGGCGAGGACACCACCAAGTGGGCCAACGTCAAGTTCTCCTCCATCGGCATCGACCCCGCCAACGACGGCGGCGCGGTGAGCACCGAGTACGAAACGGTTAACGGTTGCTTCGGCCTGACGGCCATCAGCGGCAAGGCCACGGTGAGCATCAAGACGCGCACCAGCGCCGGTTGCGCCGCCACGGCCCTCGCCACGGCGGTCGTCAAGAACGCCAGCGTGTCGAGCGGCATCAAGTGGACGTATAACTGATCCACCTCGCTCTCCTGACGCCCAAGGGCGGCACCTCTCGCGGGGTGCCGCCCTTTTTCGTTGGG
>CBDUBO010000011.1:0-16871 GCA_965365405.1 uncultured Rhodothermales bacterium
GACGGGCCGGAGCAGAAACCAGAAGGTCTGCTCCGGCCCGTTGCGCATTTCTGCCGCGTCGGGCTTCGCGCGGGGTACGGCCCTTGTGCACGTAGAAGTCGCCTGGTTTGCGAGCATCCTCTTAAGCAGCAAAGACTTGCCGCCGATAGCCTCCTTGACCCATTCCCCCGCTGTTCCAACCCTCTGTTTCCTCATGAAGACCCTTTTCGCGCCCGCGCTCGTGGCCGCCGCCCTTGCCCTGACGGGCTGCAACGTGTTCGAGGGCTTTTACGAAGCCGGCACCAGCAACGACCCCGTCGTGCTCATCAGCGACGCCAAGCAGGCCATGGAGCAGGGCGAGCCGGCAAAGGCCGTCGTGATCCTCGAAAAAGCCGTCGAGAAGACGCAGCCCAACACCGTCGAGCGTTCCAAGGTGCAGATCAATCTGGCAACGGCCAAGATGGCGGAAGCCAACGTGAGCGTCGTCCAACTCCAGCGTGTTATAGACGACTTCACCAGCCGCATTGACAACGGCAGCCCCACGCCTTCAGGCAAAAGCTTCGGTACGGCCGCCGAGGTGTGCTCCTACGACCCCGGCGACGAGCGCCGCGAAGAGATCAAGCTGAGCGAGATCGACGGCTACGAGAAAATCAGCAGCAGCCAGGCAGTGCTGGCCGAAGTTCAGCGCCTGGTCAACGATGCGCTCCACTTCAAGGGCAGCGCCGAGCCGCAGTTCAACATCCAGGCACGCATCGACTCGCTGCGCGGGCGGGGACTCACCAACGGCGACGTCAGCGAAGCCCTCCTGAACTCCGCGCTCGCGTACGTGGGCAGCGCGTACAGCCACATCGTGCAGGCGGGCGGCGACCAGATCACGTGGTACCGCGTGTTCTCGCAGCGCGACGGCTACTACGCCGGCTATTGCGCGCCCGCGCAGGAAGTGGTGCAGCAGGTAAAAGACGAAACGGCCTGCTCGATGTCGGACATTCAGTTCTCGGTAAGCCTGCTGCGCAGCCGCGCCACGCTGTTCTCGGCCGGCAGCCTGGCCCACGAAATCGCCGACAAGGCGCAGGAAGGCTACGACAAGCTCCAGGTCGAACTCGACGGCACCTGTTCGAGATAACCACTACGGACACGTGCATCTGGCCCCCGGTTCGTCTGAGCCGGGGGCTTTTTTGGTTGCGCGCCTCCGTAGAGGTCTGCCGCCGTGCATTGAACGAGGATGCTATCTTGGCCTCTACACGTTCCCCACGGCCCATGATCTCTGCGCTGCGCCTTCTGCCCCTGTTGCTGCTTGCTTTGCCCACGGCGGCACAGCAGCCCCCGCCCGATGCCGCCCGCTGGGTAGAAACCGTGCTCGACACGCTCTCGCTTGAGCAGCAGGTGTCGCAGCTTTTCGCGCCCGCGCTCTACGGCTACTTCAAAGGTGCCGACGACCCGGCGTACGTCGAGGCGGTGCGGCTGGTGGAAGATTTCGGAGCCGGAGGCGTGATCTTTTTTCAGGGCGAACCGATGGACCAGGCCGTGTTCGTCAACGGCTTGCAGCGGCGGGCGGCGCTTCCGCTGCTGGTGTCGCAGGACATGGAGTGGGGCGCTGGGATGCGCGTCGGGCACACGACGACGCTGCCGCGCACGATGGCGTTTGGCGCCATCGGGGATGAGCAACGGGCCTACCGGGCCGGCTTCATCACCGGCACGGAGGCGCGGGCGCTGGGGACGCACCAGATTTACGCGCCCATCGCGGACGTGAACAACAACCCGCTCAACCCCATCATCAACGTGCGTGCGTACGGCGAAAACCCGGCCCTCGTGGGGCGCATGGTGACCGCCTTCGTGCGCGGCGCGCAGGATGCCGGCGTCCTGGCCACCGTGAAGCACTTTCCCGGACACGGCGACACGGCGGTGGATTCGCACCAGGATTTGCCAGTGATCGCGCACAGCAAGGCCCGGCTGGACACACTCGAACTCGTACCCTTCCGCCAGGCGTTTGCCGGCGGCGCGCGCAGCGTGATGACGGGCCACCTCGCTTTTCCCGCCCTCGAGCCGGACGTAACCGTTCCTGCCACGCTTTCGCCCGCGATCATGACGGGCCTGCTGCGCGACGAGATGGGCTTCGACGGACTGGTGGTGTCGGATGCCATGACGATGGAGGGCGTACGCAAACACTTCGGCGTGGGCGAGGCCGCCGTGCGCGCCGTGGAGGCGGGCGTGGACATGATCTTGATGAGTCCTGATCCATATGCTGCCCGGACGGCCATTCTCGCGGCCATCGCCTCCGGACGGCTCACGCCTCAGCGCATCAGAGCGAGTGTGCGCCGTATTCTCGAAGCCAAGGCGTGGGCCGGGCTGCACCGCGAGCGCCTCGTCTCACTCGACGACGCACCGCTGCGCGTGGCGACCACTGATCATCTGGCCTTTGCGCGCGGCGTGGCCCGTGACGCACTCACGCTGCTGCGAAACCAGAACGACCTGCTGCCCTTCGCGCCCGCGCCCGACTCGCTCGTCGTGGTCGTGCTGGCCGACAGCGACGACCCGGCGACGGGCCGCCCGTTCGTGCGGGCGCTCACGGCCCTCGCCGCCCCGGCCCGCGTGACGCCGCTCTTCCTGGGCAGCCAGGCATCCGAGGCGGACTATGCCCGCGCCACGGTGCTCGCCCGGCGCGCGCCTGCCGTCGTCGTGCCCACGTTTCTGTACGTGCGCGCCTGGAGCGGCCAGATCGGGCTCTCGCCCCGACACAAGGCGTGGCTGGACAGCCTGTTCGCCACCCATCCCGCCAGCGTCGGCGTCTCGTTCGGCAACCCGTACGCCTTTATGGACATCGCCGAGCCGACGGCCTACGTGGCGGCTTACGGCTCGGACGAGCACACGCAGCGCGCGGCGGCGCAGGGGCTGGTGGGCGCGGCCCCATTCAGCGGAACGCTACCCGTCACGATTCCGGGCCGCTACAGGGTGGGCGCGGGCATCCTGTTGCCACAGATCACGCTTTACCACGGCCTGCCGCAGGAAGCTTCTCTGGACGGAAACCTGCCCCGGCAGGTGGACTCGCTCATGCAGGCGTCCATCAGGCAGCGCGCCTTTCCCGGTGCCGCCGTCGCCATCGGGCAGGGGCAGACGCTGGGGCTGCTGGAAGGGTATGGCTACCACACCTACAGTTCCGACCGCCGCGTGACGCCGCAGAGCCTTTTCGACCTGGCGTCGCTCACCAAAGTCGTCGCCACCACGACGGCGGCGATGCTGCTCTACGACCGGGGGCAGCTTGACCTGGATGCGCCTCTCGCGCGCTACCTGCCGGCCTTCGCGCAGGGGGGCAAGGCCGGCCTGACGGTACGCCAGATCATGACGCACACCGCCGGGCTGCGCCCCTTCCGACCGTTCCACACGGAGGGCTTCACCACCCGCGATCAGGTTATCAGCGCCATCATGGCCGACACGCTCGTGTACCGGCCCGGCACGGACACCCGCTACAGCGACTTCGGCATCATCTCGCTCGGCCTCGCCATCGAAGCCATCACCGGCGAGTCGCTCGACGGGTTCGTGGAACGTGAGGTGTTCGAGCCGCTGGGGATGAAGAATACTGGCTTCCGCAAGGCGGGTGCGGGCTCGGACGAAACCGTCGTGCCGACCGAGGTGGATAACCTCTGGCGCAAAAAGCTCGTGCAGGGAGAGGTGCACGACGAGGCGGCGTTTCTGCTCGGGGGCACGGCAGGCCACGCCGGCCTGTTTTCGACAGCAGAAGACCTGGCGCGCTTTGCCACGATGCTCGTCAACGAAGGCCGCGTGGGACGCAGGCAGTTGATCCAGCCCGAAACCGTGCGCCTGTTCACGCGCCGCGCCGACGCGTCGGGCACGAGCACGCGGGCGCTGGGCTGGGACACCCGATCCGTGGAAGGCTATTCGTCCGCCGGCACGCTGTTCGGGCCGCGCTCGTACGGGCACACGGGCTTTACCGGCACCTCTCTGTGGATTGACCCGGACAAAAAGCTCTACGTGATTCTGCTCACCAACCGCGTCTATCCCACGCGCGACAACCCGCGCCTGGGGCCGGTGCGCGCCGCCCTGGCCGACCTCGCCTTCCGCGCGCTGCGCCTGCCGCTGCGCGAGGCTCCGGCCCGCTGAAACCCGCGCGCCGTCGCGTCATTTGCGCGCCGCCATCCAACAGAACCGCTTCTATGCCCACCTACGTTTACCGCCGCGAAGACGGCACCACGTTCGAGATCGAGCAGCCCATCACGGCCTCGGCGCTCGAAACGTGCCCCACCACGGGCCAGCCCGTGCGCCGCCTCATCAGCGGCAACGCCGGCCTCATCTTCAAGGGCGACGGCTTCTACCTGACCGATTACGCGCGCAAGGGCAAAGGCGGGGAAAAGGCAGAAGGCGGCAGCGGGAAGTCTGACGCCAAACAGGCGGACACGTCCGCATCCGACACCGCCACCCCCAAAGCCGCCGAGGCTTCCGGCACCGGGACGGACGCCGCCAAAAGCTGATGCGGCTCCTCTTCGCCGCTGCCCTGCTGCTCGTGCCCGCCGCGTGGGCGCAACCCGAAATCGTGCCCGCCGAGCATCCGGTGTACGCGTTTCTCCACGCCCAGCGCGTGGCGGGCCGCTTGCCCGAATACCACCACGAGCACCGCCCCGTGGGCCGGGCCGAAATCCAGCAGCACATCGACTCGCTCGACGCGCGGCAGCAAGGGCTGGGGGCGTGGGAAAAGCGCTGGGTGCGCCTCTACCGGCAGGAATTCTTCGAGCCCGCCGGCGCCATCGAGGAGATTTTCGGGCCGGGTGGCATCCGCCTGCCCCACCGGCGTGACACGGAGAAGTTTTTCTACCACTTCCAGGGCGACGACTGGCGCGTGGCGTGGGAGGTGACGGGGGCGCTGTCGGCGCGGGCGTCCGAGGACTCCGTGGTGCTGCGCGGCGGCGCGCTCTCGGGCGAAACGGTTGTGCAGGGCAACTGGCGCGGGCGCGTCGGCTTCTACTCGCGCACCTTTAACGGCGCGGTGTTTTCGGGCCAGCCGCGGGTGCTCCAGCGCGACCCCGACCTGCGCCCGCTCTACTATCCGCAGATCCAGCCCGACGACGGACAGTTTGACCAGTCGTCTGCTTCTGTGCGCGTGGCGGGGCGCGTGGCCTTTGCCGAGATCGCGCAGGAGCGGCTGCGCGTCGGGGCGGCCTTCGGCGATGGCCTGCTGCTGTCCGCCGACGCCGACTATTTCCCCTTCGTGCGGGCGGGCGTCACCACGCGGCGCGTCCACTACACGTTTCTGCACGGCGCGCTGGGCAACCGCTCCCGATCGGTCGAGAACCCGGACGCACCGGGGCAGGGGGGGCTGCTGGGCGGCCCGGAACGCTACCTCGCCCTCCATCGCCTGACCGTTCAGCCCCTCGACGCGCTCGCGCTCTCCTTTACCGAGATGATCGTGTACGGCAACCGGGGGCCGGAGCTGGCTTACCTCGTGCCCGTCAACCCGTTCAAAACGGCCGAGCACGCCGAGTACGACCAGGACAACCCGCTCTTCGCGCTCGAAGCGGTGGCGCGCCCGCTCGCGGGCGTCGAGGTGCACGGCACCGTGCTCGTGGACGACGCCAACCTGGGCCTGATCGGGCGGCGCTCGTACTCCAACAAGTTCGCTTTCCAGGCCGGTGTGGGCGTTTCGCGGCGCGGCGCGCTGGGTTGGGCCGAGTACACGCGCGTGGACCCGTTCGTCTACACCCACCGCTTTTTTCTCGACGGGCAGTATTACAACTCGTACACGCACCACGGCTTTGGCCTGGGCCACCCCATCGGCCCCAACGCCGACCAGCTTGCTGCCGGGCTGCGCCTGTGGCTGCCGGGACGCACCCGCGCTGCCGTTACGGCCCGCTACAACCGGCGCGGCGAGGACTTCGTGGACGCGTCCGGTCAACTCGTCGTCGTGGGCGGCGACCTGCTCAACGGCAACCAGCCGCCGTTCGAAAGCCGCGTCAAGCGCTTTCTGGGCGGGCAGCGGTTCGAGGGGCCGGGCCTGCGCGTCGAGGCGTCGTGGGAGCCGCTGCGCGACCTGGCGCTGTTTCGCCTCTGGGCCGATTATCAGCGCTGGGACGGGACGGACAGCGTGTTCTTCCTACGCGCCGACGTAGTGTTCACGCTCTGAAGCCCGCCGGCATCAGGGCAGGATGGGTGTCCCGTTCTCGATGGTGAACGAAGAGAACAGGTACGCCCCGATGAAAAACGAGACGCCCACGAACAGCCCCACAGTGAAGGCCGCGTACGAGATGCGGAGCAGCCGGAACTTGCGGTCGAGCACGCCTCCCAGGGCGTAGATGTCGGTCATCATGCTCTGGTAGAGCCGGTCTTTGTCCTGGAGCATTTCCGACATCCCTTCGACGTACGCGCCTTTGGTGAGGTGGGTGAAGTTGCCGAAGAAGAGGATGTTGGCCCGGTTTTTCCGCACGTCGTCGAGCGTGATGGGGTTGCGGTTGACGCGCGGCATGGCGGCCAGCACGGCGTAGATGAGCGACACCACGCACCCGATGAGAAGCGTGATGGTGGGGTAGATGAGAAACTGGTTGGTGTCCACCTTGGGCGAGATGGACGCAATGAGGATCGAGATCATGAGCCCGTTGATGGAGATCATGATGTTGGACTTGCTGTCGGCCAGGGCGGACAGGTCCACGTGCATCGGGTACTGGGTTCGAAACAGCGTCTCGATGCCGCGCTTCGAGCCAAACTTGCCCTTTTTCTTTTTCTTCTTGCCCTTGTCTTTGGCATCGCCGGCCGGTTGAGCGTCCGATTTGCCGTTGGCCGGGGGGCTTTCGGGATCGGGCGATGAGGGCGCGTTGCGCTCGGTGACGGGCGCGCGCGGGTCTGGCGGCGCGTTGCCGGGCAGGTCGTGAAGGGTGGAGCGGTCGGGATCCATGGCAGTACAGCGTATCAGTAAAACCAGCCCAGCCCGAAGGTGATGAGCCGGTCTTCGCGCGAAAAGGCGGTGGTGACGTTGAAGACGACGCGGTCGAGGGCGTTGACCCAGATGCCGCCACCGTAGCCTTGGTGCCACCGCGTCGAATGCTCGTCGTCGGCCCAGACGCGTCCATTGTCAACGAAGGCGAACAGGCCCAGTTCGCCCGCGCCCACGTAGCCCGAGAACCGGCGCAGCCGCAGGCGGGCCTCGACGTTCTGGTAGAGCGACGTGCGGCCGGCGAAGCGGTCGCTGCGGTAGCCACGCAGCGTCTGATTGCCGCCCAGCGTGTTGGCCTGATAGAACGGGAAATCGCCCACGTTGTGCAGCAGCCCGATGCGCGGCGCGAGGGTGAACCAGCCCGTGCGGGCAGACGTGAGGTACCCCGTCATCTCGCCCGTGATGCGCACAAAACTCCCCTCCTTGCGCAGGCCGGTAAAGGCGTCCACGGCGTAGCGCGAGGTGAAGCCCCGGCGTGGCACCACGCGGCTGTCGCGCGAGTCGAGTTCGAGCCAGCTGCCCAAACCGCCGTAAAGCATCCCGTCGAACACCTCGGGCGACACGTCTGCCTGCGGCGTGGACAGAAAGCGGTCGGGGTCGCGGCGGAAGCGTGTAAAGGTGAGCGACGGGCCCACGAACACGCGCGCCACGCCGAGTAGGCTGCGCGACACGTTGGGGGCTACCTGCGCCTGCGTCATCCGCGTCCGGTAAAAGGCGCGCTCGGGCCGCTCGATGTCCACCGCGTTGCCCAAGCCGTAGAAGTTGCGGATGCTCAGCGGCGAGCGGTAAGCGGCGTTGAGACCGGCGTCCCAGCCACGCGCCACACCCACGAAGTGCCCGCGGTACTCGGCGTTGAACGCGCCCGTGAGCGGGGCCACGTTGGCACGCACCATCTGCTGGCGCGAGTACGGCTCTTTGAGAAAGCCCTGCCGCACCCACCGGTAGCCGCCGCCGACGAAGAAGCCGTCCTCGGTGTTGCTGAAGACGTACACGAGCGGAAGCTGCGCGTCGTAGCGCTGCGGCACCACGCCGAGCGAAAGCAGCGGATAGCGGTCGGCACGGCGGAAGTCTGTCTCCGGCCCGCCCTCGATCTGAACGACGGGGTTGATCTCGCTGGGGGTGTCGTAGATGATGGTGTGATCCAGGAAGCCGCGCCGCACGTCTGAGCGGTCCACGTACGTGTCCTCGCCCGTGCCGCCGATCAGGCGCAACACGACGCCCTTCCACACCTGCCCTGTGATCTCGAACTCGTCGTCGCCGCCAAAGCCGTACAGGCGCACCTCCTCGGTTTCGCGGTGGTCGAAGCGGCGGCGGTAGAGTTCGAGCCGTTTTTCGCCGTCGCTGTTGATTTTGTAGACCACCACATCTGTGTAGCGGCTGTCCACGCGCGTCACCTCGAAGCGCTCGTGCTTGTCGCTGCCGATCACGTCCACCTTGCGGGCGCGCATCTCGTAATAGCGCTCGGCTACCTGGGGCAGCTTTTCCAGACGCTTGCGCAGGCGGCGTACAAACTCGTCGCCGTAGCGGGCCTCGATTTCGTCCGGCCACGCGGCCACCGCGCGGCGCATAACCTCTTCGGTGAGGCGCACCTGGAGCGTTTCTGCCTGCGCGATCCACTCGCTGCGCGAGAGGGCGTTGAGAAAGCGCTGGTCCTGCTCCGCGCCGTTCGTCGTCAGCCCCCGGATGCTGCTGTAATCCTCCTGGAAGCCCTGGATTTTGGGCACGTACGGGCGCGCGAGCTTGAAGAGGAGGCCGTCGCGGTTGTTGAAGGCCCAGTCGCGGTCGCGGGGGATGGGGCGGTAGATTTTGCCCATCTCGCGCGCGTCTCCGGTGAGGGTCGAGTCCAGTTCGTAGGGCTCGAACGACGCCCATCGCCACTGGTCGCGGTGGCGGTCCCAGTCGCCGATGAGCATGTCGAAAAGGCGGGCGCGCACGAAAGCGTGCTGATCCACGAGGTGGTCGTTGTCGGCCTGGAGTTCGCGGTAGAGCTTGTCCGCGCCGATCACGTTCTCGCTCCTGCCGAAGTGGGGGGCGTCCGTCTGGTCTTCGTCGGGCCGTTCTTCGAGCATCATCACCTGGTTCTTGAAGTCGCTGCGGAAGCGGCCCAGGCGCGGGTCGTCGGGCACGAAAACGACCTTCGGGTTGGTGTGATAGATGCCGGCGGCTTCGGCCAGCGGGGGGACGAGGAGGAAGCCGTAAGGATGGATGGCCGAAGTCATCTCCTCGGCGATGTCGAGGGCGAGGCCGTAGCGGAAGGCTTCGGGCAGCGCCCGCGCGGGGTACTTGTCGATGGAGCGAAGCACGTACTGTTCGCCCTGGTCGTTTTCGAGGCGCAGCGAGCGCGTCTGCGCGCCGCCGCCGCGCTGCACGGGCGTGAGCCCACCCGCTTCGGAGTCGAGGTCGAGCACGGGAATGTCGAGCTGCTGCGCCCACGCCGCGCGGTAGCCGTCGCCGATGAGCCAGCGGCGGAGGGCACCGGCGTCGTAGTCGGGGTTGACGGCTGCTACCACGCTCGAATCCCGAAAGCTGGGCAGCGGCCTGGCGTCTCCGTTGGTGGCCACGGCAGCGTCGCTGTCGGGCGCATCGGCATCGGGGTCGGCTCCTTCTAGCAGCGCGGCGAAGAGGGGGGCGGTGGGCGTAGAAACCGACCACACCTCCAGCCACACGGAGCCGTCGGCGAAGTAGCGCAGCTTCATGAAGCCCTTGTCGGGCGAGGCAAACAGGGAGTTGCCGCCCGTGCGCGTGTAGTCCGTTTTCGCGCCCGACCCGCTCACGAGCACGTGCTGCGCGCCTGCTGAGCCGTTGTGGACGAAGTACTGGAGGTTGTGCTCGTGGCCGGCGGCGTACACCAACCCCTCGTGCGTGCCGATGATGCTCAGGACGGCCTGCCGATAGGCGTCGTAATTGGGATGCGACAGATCCTGCGGCGACATCCCGATGATGCGGTTGTAGAAAAGGGCGACCGAGCCAAGAATGGGCAGGGGGATGTAGGCGCCGGGGACTGTTTTGGTGAGGGGGAAAAGGTGGTACTTGGGTGCGAAGACGCCTGAATGTGAGGAGTTGGAAAGCAGCGGGTGGTGCGACACGAGGACGAGCTTTTTGTCGTCGCTGCGCGCCACCACGTCCTGCAACTCGGTCAGCATGTCCGCAGGCTCCTCTACGGTGTAAGAACCCGTGTCGCCGAAGGGGCGGGTGAAGGTATGCAGCCACCACTGCGTGTCGAGCGCGACCAGGCGGATGTCGTCTGTCAGGTCGATGGTGACGGGGCCGGGAAAGCCGCCGGAGGGCACGAAAACGTCGCCCCGGCCCAGTGCCGCCTCGATGTAGGCTTCCTGGCGGCGCACGGTGGCGAGGCCATCCGGCCCCGAATCCGCCCAGTCGTGGTTGCCGGGCACGAACACGATGCGGCCGGGGTAGGGGCGCAGCACGTCGAGTTGCACGTCTATCCGCGCCTCGGCCTCGCGCCGGCCGGGGCTGACGATGGGCGGAAGGCCCGCCGGATAGATGTTGTCCCCCAGAAACACCACGGCGCTGCTGTCGCCGGCCCGTTGCAGGTGCTGGCTCAGCATCGTCAGCACGGGGTCGGGTCCGTCCAGGCGCGGCGCGCCCGTGTCGCCGATGAGAATGACCTCGTACACCTGCCCCGAGTCCGGAGGGGCTTCGGGGCGGGGCCCTTCGAGGGCGGGGGTGTAGTAGGCGCGCGAGGTGGTGCAGCCCGCCGCCAGCAGCAGCGCGGCCACCATTGCCGTCGTGAACGAAAAGGAAAAGCGCACGCGAGGTCAGCGTTTGAGGTAGCGGTAGCGGGCGAGCCGTGCGGCACCGGACTGGGCCGCCTCGCTCGAAATCAGCATATCGCCGTTGGAGAAGAAGGTGATGCCTTCGGGCTGCGGCAGGATGCCTTCCGGCAGGAGTTCGGCGCCGAGCAGCGTGCCGTCCGGCGAGAGCACGGCGATGGCGGGCGGCACGGAGGCCACGACGTAAAGCTGCCCGTTGAGCGGGTGCAAGCCGAGGGCGGAGGGCTTGAAGTCGTTCAGGCGCAACGCTTCCGTGAGCGTACCCGTGAGGTCGTCGGTTTCCCCGTGCCGCAGAAAAGCCGCCACGCGGGCGAGGTCAATCTGAAAAACCGGCTCGGCGGAAAGCATCTGTGTATCCAGGTCGAAGCCGTAGATCGTCCGGACACCGTCGTAGCCCTTGCCCGGGTTCTCCTTGCACGAGATGAGTAGCTGGTTGGCACGTCCGTCGTAGGTAGCCCCCTCGGCGTCGCATTTGCGCTTGAGCGGCGTCTCGACGCGCACCGCTGGGGCAGCGGGCACCGTCCAGTCGGCGATGAAGAACAACTCGCCATCGCTGCGCAGCACGACGAGGCCCGCTGGCGTCTGCGCCACTTCCTCGAAGTCGCCCGTGTCGTCGAACACGTGCTGCCCGACGATGGTGCCGCGCTGCGGGTCGAGCAGGAAGAGGGTGCCCCGCTCGTCTTGAATGGCCACCAAAAGGGTGTCGCCCAGCAGTTCCTGGCCCGAAATCTCGGCTAGCTCAGCGGGCAGCGTCAGCACGGTATCCGGGTGCTGGGGCAGGTAGGATGCGCGCGACGTGTCGAGGGCGGCCACGCGGCGTGCGGGCATGATGGTGCGGTCGCTGCTGTTGCACATCAGCAGCACGGGCACGAGCGAGAGCAGCGCCAGCAGGATCATGCTCGACCAGAAGGGGCGCGCTTCCGTCCACCTGAGCACGCGCGTGAGCGGAGAGGGCCGAAGGGGCGTCTGCGCTGGTATAGAGGGCGGCACGGGCTGCGCCGCCGGGGAGGCAACCGGTTTGTCAGGCATGGGCGCGGCGATAACAGGAGGTGGGTCAGAAACCGCTGCAGGGAACGCCGCCGGGGCCAGCGGGAGGCCTGTTTCGACGCCAGCGTAGCGCGCGTATAGCGCGTCCTGAGAGGAGAAGGGCTGCTGGCCCGCCTCCGGACGGACGAACAGGTTGGTGCCTTCGGCGTCGAGGTGGCGGGCCTTGAGCGTGTCGGCCCACTGGATTTCGAGCGAATCCAGCACCTCGCGGGCGGTGTGGTCGGCGTAGAGCGGAAACAACACCTCGACGCGGCGGCTCAGGTTGCGCCGCATCAGGTCGGCGGAGCCGAGGTAGACGGCAGGTGTGCCGCCGTTGCCGAACACGTAGGCCCGCCCGTGCTCCAGGTAGCGGCCTACGATCGAGCGGGCCTCGACGGTGGCGCTCACGCCCGGCAGGCCCGGAATGAGGCGGCAGATCCCACGCACCAGGAGCCGGATCTCTACCCCGGCCTCGGAAGCCTGGTAGAGGTGGCGGATCATCTTGGGGTCTTCGAGGGCGTTCATCTTGAAGAAGAGCCACGCCTTTTCACCCCTCCGCGCCCGCTCGGCTTCGGCGTCTATGAGCCGGTACAAACTTGGGCGCAGCGTGTGCGGGGCCACGAGCAGGTGCGCGTAGTCGGGCCGGGCGGCGCCGTCCGTCATCTGCTCGAACACGCGCGCCACGTCGTCCGTCAGGCGCGGGTCTGCCGTGAGCAGACCGAAGTCGGTGTAGAACCGGGCCGTGGTTTCGTTGAGGTTGCCGGTGGAGAGGTAGGCGTAGCGGAGCGGCGTGCCGCTGCCGTTTTCGCGCCGCTCGACGAGGACGAGCTTGGCGTGGACTTTAAGCTCGCAGGGCGTGTAGAAAACGCGCGCGCCGGCCTTTTCGAGTCTTTCCGCCACGTCGAGGTTGTTGGCCTCGTCGAAGCGCGCCTTGAGTTCGACGACGACTTCGACGCGCTTGCCGCTGAGGGCGGCGCGTTCGAGCGCAGCGGCAATGGCCGAGCCCTCGGCGGCCCGGTAGATGGTTACGGCGATGCGCTCGACGCGGCTGTCGTCGGCGGCTTCTTCCACCCACCGCACGACGGGGTCGAAGGACTGGTAGGGTAGGCTCAGCAGCCTGTCCTGCGCGGCGATGGCGTCGAAGAGGGATTCCGCGTCGGCCAGCGCCGGGTGGGGCACGGGTGGCTGCGGCGGGTAGGTGAGCGAGGCGTGGTTTTCGGGGCGAGGATAGTCGCGCAGGTCGCGCAGGTGGTGGTAGCGCCCGCCCGGCATGAGGTCTTCGTCTGCCAGATCGAAGCGGTGCCGGAGGGCTTCGAGCAGCGAGGCCGGCATCTCCGGGTCGTAGAGAAAGCGCGTGGGCAGGCCCGCGCCGCGCTTTTCCAGGCTCTTGCGGAGACGCTTTCGAAACTGCTTGGCAAATTCCTCCTTGAGCGACTCGTCGTGGCAATCGCCCAGGTACAGGTCGGCGTCGCGCGAAACTTTGAAGCTGTAGGCCGCGCCCGGCGTGAAGCCGGGGAAGAGGTTGGCCAGAAATGCCCGCACCACGTCGTCGAGGAAAAGCACGCGCGTACCCGCGGGGGCGTCGAACGCGACGAAGCGTCCTGCCTCGTGCGTGGGCAGCGCCACCAGCCCGATGAGCGACGGCGCGTCCGGCGCGGAGCCCGTGGCGTGAAGGTCGCAGGCGAGGTAGAGGTGTTGATGCGCCAGGTGCGGAACAGGCTCCGCGTCGAGCACGACAGGTTGAAGGTGGGGTAAGATGTTCGCTTCGAACAAGCCGCGCAGCGCGGTGCGCTCGGCGTCTGTCAACTCGGTTTCGCGCACGAGCGGGCGGCCCACGCCGGCAAGGGCCGGCAGTACGGATTCGCGCAGCACGGCCCCGAAGCGCTGCTGCAAGGCATTCACCTGCTGCTGGATGGCGGTGAGCACCTGACGCGGGTCTTCATCGAGCCCTTTGCCCGGCTTGCCCAGCCGCAGCAGGCTGCGCAGCGCGGCCACCCGGACGCTGAAGAACTCGTCCAGGTTGGAGGAGAAGATGGACAGAAAGCCCAGCCGCTCGTAGAGGGGCACAGCCGGGTTTTCCGCCTCCTGCAGCACGCGGGCGTTGAAATAGAGCCAGCTCAGCTCGCGGTTGACGAGCGGAAAGGTGCCGTTGGGTTTCACTACGGAGATGGCGAGGGAGGCAGAAAGGGGCGCGGAGGGAGACGCGCGGAGCAATATGGCGCTATTGCAGACGGGCGCGAAACACGACTTCGCTATCGTTACCGCCATTTTTCGGGATCACGAAGTCCAGAAAAACGCTGCCGTCGGTGTAGAAGCGCAGGTGCGCCAGGCCCTCCGAGGCATAGCCGTAGGCCAGGCCGTGCCCGGCTACCAGTTCTTCCGTCTTGGCGCCGGCTCCGGCTCCGCTCACGATGGCGTGTTGCGCCGCCTCGGCACTCTGTACGGGGAAGTATTGCAGGTTGTGCTCGTGGCCGGCCGCGTAGATGAGGCCGTCGTAAGGCGCGAAGGCGCTCACGAGCGTGTGCCGCAGCGCGCGGTAGCGCCAGTGGCCCAGGTCCTGCGCCGTCAGCCCGTAGCGCTCGACGTAGGCAAAGGCGAGTGTGCCTAGCACGGGCAGCGGCACGAAGGCCCAGGGCCTGAGTTCGATGAGCGGAAAGACGTGCGACCGGAACGGGTAGCGACCGCTGTGCTGCCCGTTGGAATATAGCGGGTGGTGGCCCACCACGACGAGCCGGTCGCCAGCGT
The DNA here is from genome assembly GCA_965365405.1 of uncultured Rhodothermales bacterium. Taxonomy (GTDB): domain Bacteria; phylum Bacteroidota; class Rhodothermia; order Rhodothermales; family BA12; genus CBDUCD01. The sequence goes on from CBDUBO010000011.1 coordinate 14,479, forward strand.
AGGCGGCGAGCGTGTCGGCAAGGGCGCGGGCAAAAGCGGCCTCTGCCTCGTCGCGTCCGGGACGTTCGTCGCCTGGTTCGTAGAGAAACCAGGCGGTGTCGAGGGCAATGAGCGTCAGGCCGGGGGCGAGGCGGACCGCGGTGGGGCCGGGTTGCCCGGCGGGTACGGGGTAGGCGTGGTCGCCCAGCGCGCCTACCACCATCGCCTCCTGGCGCGCTACGAACTGCTCGCCGTCCGGCTCGCCCTCGTTCCAGTCGTGGTTGCCGGGCACGAAGAGGGCGCGTCCGGGCAGACCGCGAAGGGCATCGAGCTGGGTGGTGAGGCGAAGTGTGGCTTCTTCAGCGCCGGGCGCATCTGGCGCGGGGATGCCGCGCGGGTACACGTTGTCGCCCAGGAAGACGGCGGTGGCATTCCCGCCTGCCGCCAACATCTGGCGCTGCAACAGGCGCAGCGTGGGTTCGAGCGGGTCGCGCCGGGGCACCCCGGTGTCGCCCAGCAGCAGCACATGGTGGGCTGGAGCCTCGGCGGGAATCGCGACCTCTTGCCACGCCTCGTAGCCCGCCGCGACGAACGGACCGCGATCCGGGGGGACGACGGCGATGCCGGCCAGCAGCAGGAGCGTAAGGGCAAGCGTGTACCGCCGGGCAACAGGTTTCATACGCCGGCAGCGGCTCCGGTCACGCTGCGCACCAGGCGCAGGGCGGGTTCGCTCGCAGCCACCTCCGCAGCGGGTGCAATGCGCGCACGCAGCGCTCGCAGCCCGCTCACGCCCTGCAAGTCTTCCAGTTGCAGCGTCTCGACCTGCGGTTCCACCAGCCCGCGCGCAATGAGGTATTGCAGGTATTCCTGATATTCAGCCGCCTCGTCGTCGGTCGTGTACACGATGGCGATGTGGCCAGGCTGCGTCAGGCGTTCTCCCAGCGCCCCGTCCGACCCGAACACACGGGCCTTCTCGACGCGCTTTTTCATGATCTCGTAGCGCACGTTGTAGGCGCCGTCCACGTCGAAGCGCCGCTCGTCCGTGCGGAAGCGGATGGTGAGCGGCGAGCCCTGGACGAGGATGAGGTGGGCCAGTTCGAGCGGGAGGGGGAGCGAGGAGCGAAACTGATCTATGAGGTGCTGGATGCGGCAGGCCGTCACGATTTGCCAGACCCGCAGGCTGCGCAGCGCCAGCGGCGGCAGTGAGCCGTTTTCGACGAGCGAGTCGCCCACGTAGATCGTGTACTCGACGCCATCTGTCTTGAACTTTTCGAAGTAGTGGGGCACGAGGCGTTGTAACGCTTTTTGCTCGCCATCCAGCAGGTCGCCCACGGCCTCGTTGATGCGCGAGACGCTTTCCTCAAACGTGCGCCGCGCCCGGTACACGATGCCCAGCGCCGGGTCGAGGGCGTCACGGTAGCGCCGCACCGCCTGCGCGATGCGCTTGTGCTGGGCGGCAAGCGATTCGAGAAGCGGCTCGAACTCGTACTGCAGAAAGCCCAGCACGCGGCTTTCCTCCTCCGCCGTAAGGCCGTCCACGACGTCGGTGAGGTGGCGTTCGATGTGAAAGCGAAGCTCGTCGTAGGCGGGCAGCTTGAGCAGGTCGAACGCGACGGAGGCCACGTCGAGGGCCAGCTGGAGCTGGTCGGTCAGGTCTGCCTGGATGGCGGCGTTGCGCTGGTCGGACGAGCCCCGGATGTCGGACAGTCCGTAGAGGCCGTGGACGCCGGGGAAGATGATGGGCTCAACGCTGTCGAACGAAGCCTCGCCCGGCTCGTCGTTGCCCGCGCGGACGCGCTCGATGGCCCGGCGCGCCGCTTGCCGGAAACGCCACTCGACGACGGGGTAGATGGCCGTGAACGCCTGCTTGATGACGGCCTGCAACCGGTCCTCTTCCTGATCGGCGGTGCGCTGCACGGCCACGGCGAGCAGGGACACGACTTCGTTGAGGTTGGCCTGGTTGACGCGCCGCAGCGCTCCCATCGTCGGGCTGCCCATTTCGAGCAGGCCGATGAGCCTATCGCCCATGCGCAGCGGGGCCAGCAGCACGCTTTCCAGTCCGGCCCGGTGCAATACGCAGTTAAAACCCTCCTTGGCGCCCTCGGCGGCGAGGCTGTCCACGAGTACGCACGCGTCGGCGTGGAGCACGCGGGGGTAGATGGAGCCCGCCGCGCCGCCCAGCGCCGGCATCGCCTCGCCGTCGAGCAGCAGGCTGCGGCCCACGGGGCGCGCCCCGGTAATGACGGTGCCGCGGTGCCGCGTGATGTCCTCCCCGAACCACGATGTGGGTGTGTTCTGGTGGCGGGCGCTGCCGCGCTCGAACAGCATGAACCCGACGCGCAGGTCGGGGATGCCGAAGAGGATGCGGAAACCGCGCTCCAACTCGTCGAAGTGGGTGGCGTCCGTGAGCGCGG
>CBDUBO010000012.1:0-16459 GCA_965365405.1 uncultured Rhodothermales bacterium
TGGTGCGGCAGGACACGCTTCAGGTCGGCCCACCACACAGCGTGTGGGGGCTCGCGCCTGGCAACACGTACCACTGGCGCGTGCAGCAGCAGATAGGCAGCACCGCCGGGCCCTGGTCGCAGGCGCAGTCGTTCTCGGTGAGCGCCACCGCCGTGGCGAGCGAGAACACGCCAGGCGTGCCCGCCGAGTTGACGCTGCGCGGCGCCGCGCCCCATCCCGTCCGGGACGCGGCCACTATCCAGTTCGGACTGCCCCGGGCGGGGCAGACGCGGCTGGCCGTATACGACGTGCTCGGGCGCGAAGTGCTGCGCCTCTCCACCGAAGACCTGCCCGCCGGGTGGCACACCCGCTCGCTCGACGCGTCGTCGTTGGCGGCAGGCGTGTACTTCCTGCGCGTAGAAGTGGGCGGCGCGCAGCAGGTGCAGCCCCTCGTCGTCGTGCGCTAAGGGCGCAGTTACACTGCCGGAGGCGGAGGGCGCATGGGTTTGGCCCTTTCGCCCGGCTCTCCCACGCCTCCCGCAAAAACGCGCGGCCCGGCCCCACCGCACAGGTAGGGCCGGGCCGCGCTGCCTCAGTCATAAGGGGCATTTAGAACAGGATGCCGCCCATCACGGCCACGCTCGTGCCGTCCTCGATGGTCATGCGCGCCTGCACGAACGGGCGCAGCCGCGTCATCGTGTTGAAACGCGCCCCCGCCAGCAGGTTGAGGCCCACCGCCGTGTCGTCCGCGTCAATGTCGTCAAGGGTGATGTATCGGATGCCCAGGCCCGCGCCCGCGTAGGGCGTAAACGGCTCGGCAGCGCCGCCGCTGATGTGGTAGATCGCGTTCACGTCGAACTGCAAGAGGGTCGCGTTGTCAATGAAGAAGTAGTCCACGCCGGGCTGGATGACGACGGGCAAAGCCGCCACGCCGAAGCGCGCCTGGCCGCCAAGGAAGAATTCCTCGACATCCACGTCGTAGCCGCCGTGAACGCCGAACTGTGCCTGTGCCTGCGCCGGGAGGGCGAGGGCAAAAAGCAAGAGGGTAGCAGAAAAGAGCTTTTGCATGGTTGGGATCGGGTTGGAACGCGCCAAGGGTAGTGCAAGACCGGGAAACAGAGCAACCCACTGGTATGACCGATAGCCTGATCGTTACCCTTTAGAGGGATGGGTTTCGTGTAGGGGCGCGGCCCTGGTGGGTCGGCGTGCATAGTTTCCCGCCGCGCCCGCGTTTCGTGACCGGATGCGCCCTCCTCTTCCGTAACCCCTGCCCCGCGTGACCTTCCAGCGAACTGTTCTGCTCGTGCTGCTCTGCGCTGCTACCGGCGCGCGGGCGCAGGGCCAGAGCGCGCCCCCGGAAAAGGGCGTCGTGTGGGAGCGTCCATACGAATATGCCGAGGCCGCACGCGACCTGCGGCGCATGGCCGGGCTGGGCGTCGAGGCCGTCCGCACCGTTCCCGTCACGGACAACCGGCTGATGACGCTGGCGGACTCGCTCGGCCTGACGTTCTACCAGGAACTGCCCAGCCTGTACGCCACCGGCCCGGCGTTGGAGAGGGATCTGCCGCGGCTGGAGGCGACGCTGCGGCTCGTGCTCGACCAGTCGGAAGGGCACGCCTCGGCAGGCACTATCGGGCTGGCGCGGCTGCCCGACACCGGGGACCCGCGCACGTGCGCGGTGCTGCGGCGCCTGGCCGACGCCGCCCGGGCCCGGCGACCCGGCGTGCGGCTCTACTACCTGACAGCGCTCACCGCCCGCGACGCCTGCGCGGACGCCGTGGACTTCGTGCTCCTGCCCGCCCTCGACGCCGACGCGCCCCTCGGCGCGCTGGCCCGCTGGCAGGCCGCACACCCGCAGACGCCCGCCGGACTCGTGGTGGGCTGGGCCAGCGACCCATCTCAGCAGGGACGCCACGCCCCGCGTTCGCCCGAAGCCGCCGCCCTCCGGCTCGATACCCTCCTGAGCCGCGTGGAAACCCTCGCCCCCGGTAGTCGCCCCACTGCCCTGCTGGTCTACCGCTGGCGCGACGCCGCCCGGAGTCCGCTGGGCCTGCACCCCCCGCACCGCGCCCACTACGGCCTGCTCGACGGGCAGGGGCATCTGCGCCCGGCCTACGAAGTGGTGGAAGGGCGCTTTACCGGACAGCGCGACGTATTCGCCCTGCGCGGCGGCGGGGCCACACGCCAGTCGCCTGCCAACGGCCTGCGCCTGCTGGCGTGGGCGGTGCTGCTACTGCTGGGCGCGGGCATGGCCGCCGAGCAGCGCTTCCGGCAGATGGCGCAGCGCTACTTCGGCGCGCGCGGCTTCTACCGCGAAAGCGTGCGCGACGCGCGGGGGGCCCTTCTGGGCACCACGCTCGCCCTGCTGGCCGCCCTCGGCGTGTGCGTCGGGCTGATCGGGGCGGTGCTGCTGGAGGCGCTTGCGCCCCTGCCGGCCTTTCCCTACCTCGCCGCCCACCTGGACGCCTCCCTCCGCGCGGCGCTGGCGGCGCTGCTGTCTGCACCGTGGCGGCTGGCGCTGGCCATCGCGGCTGTCTTCGCCCTCGTCCACGCCCTCACCGCCCTCGCCTACGCCCTCGCCGTGCGGCGGCGTTACCCGCTCACGCCCACGCAGACGATGGCGCTCAGCCTGTGGAGCCGCTGGACGTTCGTGCCGCTCGCCTTTGCCGCCCTCGTGGTACAGACGCTGCCCGCGCCGTGGGCGCTGCGCGGCGCGCTCGCCGTGGGGAGCCTCGCCCTTGTGGCGAGTCTCTACGCGACGGTGCGGACGCTCCTCGACCTCGTGGCCATCACGCGCGTGCCGGGCTACGTCGCGCTCGCGCTCGTGCTGCTTCACCCGGCCGCCTTCGGCGCCGTGGCCGTGCTGCTGGCGTGGTTCGACTATGGCGCGGCACTGCGCTACTTCGCCCTGCTGACGCGCGAAGGCATCAGCTAAGGACGGCGCAAAAGGGTCGAGGCAGGATGCACCGCGGTAACGCAAACCCGCTACCTTATCGTCCTCCCGACCATCCACACCGCTCCCATGTACCGACGCGCCTTTCTGCTGGCCGTTCTCGCCTTTGCCGCAACCCGGCTGGCGGCCCAGCCTCACCCCCACGCTCACGGGCGCGCCATCGTCTTCCCGGACGTGCCCGGCCTGCTCACGCTCGTCACCGACCTGCACATCCACTCGGCCTTTTCCGACGGCGACGTGTGGCCCAACGTGCGCGTGCAGGAGGCGCTGCGCGATGGTCTCGACGTGATGGCTACGACGGAGCACCTCGAATACCTGCCCCATCACGCCGACATCCCGTTCCCTGACCGCAACCGGGCTTTCGAGATCGCCCGTGAGGCTGCCGAGGGACACGACCTGATGGTCGTGCACGGCTCCGAAATCACCCGCCGGATGCCGCCCGGTCACTCCAACGCCCTTTTCATCGAGGACGCCAACCTGCTGCTCGTGGACGACTCGGTGGAGGTGTTTCGGGCTGCCGCGCGGCAGGGCGCGTTCGTCTTCTGGAACCACCCCAACTGGATTCCCCAGCGCTCCGACGGTGTGGCGACGCTGACGGAGATGCACCGCCAGTTGCTGGCCGAGGGCCTGCTGCACGGCATCGAGGTCGTCAACGACGTGACGTATTCTGACGAGGCGCTGCAAATCGCGCTCGACCACGACCTGACCATTATGGGCACGTCCGACATCCACAGCCTGGTGGACTGGCAGTTCGGCATCGCCGAGGGTGGGCACCGGCCCGTTACGCTCGTTTTTGCGCGCGAGCGCACGGCGGCGGCGCTGCGCGAGGCCCTGTTCGCGCGCCGCACGGCTGTCTATTTCAACGACAAGCTCATCGGGCGCGCAGAACACCTGATGCCCCTTCTCGAAGCAAGTGCCGTCGTGCGCGAGGCCATATACGTGCGCAGGTCGTCCGTCGCGCGCGTCAGCATCGAGAACGTTTCAAGCGCGCCCCTGCTGCTGCTCAACGAGAGCGCGTACACCTTCCACGACGACGCCGACCTGATCGTGCTGCCGCCCCACGCAACGACCGAGATCGAGGTGAAGACGCTGGAGCGGCGACCCGAATTCGCCCTGGCCTTCCGCGTGCTCAACGCCGTCACGGCACCGGGGCAGCACCCCCTGCTGACCCTCACCGTCCGCCCGACCTGGACCGATTGATGGTCGGGTTCAGCGCGCTTCGAGCGGCGTGGCGCACACGCGGCAGAAGCGGGCATCCCCGGCGTGGCGCAGCGATGGATGCTGCGGGCAGAAAAGCGCCGGCCCGGTTTCGGCTTGCTGGGCTTCAGCCGCTGTCGCGTCGGCCCGCGCGGCGTTGGCCAGTTCGACGGTCACGATGCCCGTGGGCACGGCGATGATGCCGTAGCCGAGCAGCATGATGATGGTGGCGCAGAACTGCCCCGCCGGCGACACGGGCGAAATGTCGCCGTAGCCCACCGTCGTGAGCGTGACGACGGCCCAGTACACGCTGCGCGGGATGCTCGTAAAGCCGTTCTCGCCGCCCTCGACGAGGTACATCAGCGCGCCCAGGATGGTCACGAGCGTGACCACGACGAACATGAAGACGATGATCTTGCGGCGGCTGGCGATAAGCGCCTTGCGCAGCGTGTCGGCCTCGCTGAGGTAGCGGACAAGCTTGAGCACGCGGAACACGCGCAGAATGCGCAGCAGCCGGATGACGAGCAGAAACTGCGCGCCCGGCACGATCACGCTCAGGTACGTGGGCAGAATGGCCAGCAGGTCCACGATGCCGAAAAAGGTGAGCGCGTAGTGCTTCGGGTGCCGCACCGACGCCAGCCGCAGCACGTACTCGATGGTAAAGAGGACGGTGAGGATCCACTCGGCCAGGCGCAGCTCGTAGCCGTAGGCCAGCCGGAAGGCCGCCACCGACTCCAGCATCACCACCCCCACGCTCACGAGAATGGCCACGATGAGCGCCACGTCGAAGGCCTTGCCGCCCGGCGTGTCGGACTCGAAGATGACGTGGTAGAGCTTATGCCGGAGGCGCTGCGAGGGCGGCGGCGCGTTCAGATCGCGCTCGCGTCGGGCTGCTGCTTCCATACCTGGTAATGATAAAACGCCGCCACGACGAGGGCGTGCGTGATGATCCCGCGCTGCACCAGCCCCGGCACCGCTGCGGGCGCGACGAGCACCACCTCCAGATCCTCCGTTTCGTCGAAGGCGACGGCTCCGGCAGGCCGGGCGTCGCGGGCGAGGACGGTGTAGCAGCGGTTGTTGAACAGGGCCGGGTTGGTGTCCACCATGCCCAGCCGCACCAGGCTGTCGCTGTGGTAGCCGGTTTCCTCCTGCAACTCGCGCAGCGCCGCCGCCTCCGGCGAAGCATCCTCGGCGTCTATGATGCCGCCGGGGATTTCGAGCGAGACGCTGTCGGTGCCATGCCGGTACTGGCGCACGAAGACGAACCGCCCGTCCGGCGTGACGGGCAGCACGTTGACCCAGTCGCGCGCTTCGATCAGAACGAAATCGTGCTCCTGCCCGCTGTGGGGTGCGCGGACGCGGTTTTCGTAGAGGTCGAACACGCGGTAGTGGCCGCGGTGCTGTCGCCCCAGCGTTTCCCACTTCTGGAGGCGCGTGGGCGTATCGGGGCCGTCGGGCGGATGCATGGGGTAAGAGTCAGGTGCGCCGCATGATCGGCAAAGCGGCGCGGCGCGTCAATGCAGGAGGCCCTCCACGCCGTCGGGGCGTAAACCGCTTGACGCCCCGGCTCCGGGAGATGTTATATAGCACCAGACCCATTCCACCCGGCAGAGGCTCCCATGGCGACCCGCACCCCTCCCCCCGCCGTTGACTTCGAGGCGATGGTGAACCTCGTCTCCACCATCCTGGCCGACCTGAACGTGGGCCTGCTCATCTACCGACTGGAAGACGACGCCGACCCGCGCTCGCTCCGTCTTGCGTACGCCAACCGCGTCGCCTCGGAGTACACGCAGACCGATCTCAGCCAACTCGTCGGCCTGACCATCGGAGAGGCGTTTCCCGCCCTCGCCGATACCGAACTGCCCGCCCTCTACGCCGAGGTGGCCCGCACCGACCACCCGCGCAACGTGGGCGCGTTCGAGTACGGAGGGGACGGGCGCGTGCCGCGTGGTCACTATTCCGTCAAGGCGTTCCCCATGCCGCACCGCTGCGTCGGCATCGTGTTCGAGAACATCACGGTGCGCAAAAAGCTCGAAGAACTGCTCAAAAAGCAGCGCGGCGCGGGCACCTGAGCAGATTACATCCCAAACAGGTCGGCAGAGCGAACGGGCGGCGTGAGACCGAAGTGGTCGTAGGCGCGCGGCGTGGCCACGCGGCCCCGGCTGGTGCGCTCCATGAACCCTTCCTGGATGAGGTAGGGCTCGTACACCTCCTCGATGGTGCCCGAATCCTCGCCTACGGACACGGACAGGTTGCTCAGGCCGGTCGGGCCGCCGCCGAACTTCTCGATGAGGGTGAGCAGGATGCGCGTGTCCATGTCGTCGAAGCCCCGCTCGTCCACGTCGAGCGCGTTGAGGGCGCGGTCGGCAATCTCTCGCGTGATGCGCCCGTCGCTCTGCACCTCGGCAAAGTCGCGCGTGCGGCGCAAAAGCCGGTTGGCGATGCGCGGCGTGCCCCGGCTGCGGCGCGCAATCTCGAAGGCCCCGTCGGCGTCAATGCCCACGCCCGACAGCGCCGCCGACCGCTCGACGATCTGCTGCAACAGATCGGCGGTGTAGTAGTCGTAGCGGAAGTCGATGCCGAAGCGGGCGCGCATGGGAGCCGTCAAAAGACCCTTGCGCGTCGTCGCGCCGACAAGCGTGAAGGGGGGCAGTTGAATCTTGACCGAGCGCGCATTCGGGCCGCTGTCGATCATGATGTCGATGCGGTAATCCTCCATCGCTGAATAGAGGTACTCCTCGACGACCGAGGGCATCCGGTGGATTTCGTCGATGAAGAGCACGTCCCCTTCGCCCAGGTTGGTCAGGAGGCCGGCAATGGTGGCGGGCTTGTCGAGCACGGGCCCGCTCGTGGTTTTGATCTGCGCGCCCATCTCCTCGGCGATGATGAACGCGAGCGTGGTCTTGCCCAGCCCCGGCGGCCCGGAGAGCAGCACGTGATCGAGCACCTCGCCGCGGTTGAGCGCGGCGGTGAGGAAGATCTGCAGGTTATCCTTGATCTTCTGCTGCCCCACGAACTCGCTCAGCCGCGTCGGGCGCAGCGCCTTGTCATAATCCTCTTCTACTGCACTTACAGGGCGCGCCGGGCCCGGCGCAGGGGTCTCTGCCATGTGGATAACGTGTTGAAATCTGAGTGCTTGCAGATCAAAATACCCTGTACCGGGTGACAGCCGCTCGTCACCTGCCGGGAGGGCGTGCTGATAGAGAGAGGGTAAAGCGCGGCGGGTTTGCAGCCTCTCCCGTTGACACCGGCGGGCCCTGAACGTACCATAAAGGCACTATGTTTGCGGTAGATCACGTACTCGTTTCCGACGACCTCCTCGACGCGCCCTTCGCGTGTAACCTCGGCGCGTGCCTGGGTGGCTGCTGCGTGCAGGGCACGGCGGGTGCCCCCCTCGAAAAGGACGAACGCGGCATGCTCGAAAGCGCGCTGCCCACCGTCGCGCACCTGCTCACCCCGGAAGCCCGCGCCACCATTGCGCGGCAAGGCGTGTGGGAGGAAACGGCCCCAGGGCACTACAACACGACGTGCGTCGAAGGCGGCCAGTGCGTGTTCGTGACGTTCGAGGGCCGCGTGGCCAAGTGCGCCCTCCAGCACGTCCACGCGCAGGGGAAGATCGATTTTCCCAAGCCGCTCTCGTGCCACCTCTACCCCATCCGCGTCGAGCGCTACGACGACCTCGAAGTGCTCAACTACGAGCAGATCGGGCTGTGTGCGCCTGCGCGCCGGCACGGGGCTCGCATTGGCCTGCAAGCTGCCGACCTGCTCGAAGAACCGCTCACGCGCCGCTACGGACAGGCGTGGTACGAGCGCTTCCGCCTTGCCCTGGAGCAGCGCCGCGCCGACCTCGGCGTGCGCACTGCCTGAACTGCATCCGTTTCGCCCCGCCCCATGCTCAACCTCCAGCAGAAACAGTCGCTTCAGCAGAAGCTCTCGCCCCAGCAGATCCAGTACATCAAGCTGCTGCAACTGCCCACGCTGGCCCTCGAACAGCGCATCAAGGCCGAGATGGAGGCCAACCCGCTGCTCGAAGAAGGCGCCGAGGAAGACGAGGAAACCCCCGAAAACGACGACGAGGCGCCCGAAAGCCCTTCCGACGAAGCGGGCGCTGACGACGGCAGCGAGACGCCGTCCGAGCGCGAGGGCGAATCCTCGACCGAGGACTACGACTGGGACGAGTTCCTCAACGCCGCCGACGACCTCTACGGCCACAAAGCCCAGGTGGACGGCAGCGACGAGGAGGACCGGCGCGAGCTGCCGCTGCCCGCCCGCGAATCCATCGCCGAGCACCTGCGCGAGCAGCTCGTCTTTCTCCACCTCGACGACACGGACGCCCTCATTGCCGAGCAGATCATCGGCTCCATTGACGAGGACGGCTACCTGCGCCGCCCCCTCGAAAGCATCGTGGACGACCTGATGTTCAACTACGGCCTCTCGCCTACCGAGGCCGACGTCGAGCGCGTGCTGAAGATGATTCAGCGCCTCGACCCCGTCGGCATCGCCGCGCGGGATTTGCAGGAGTGCCTCATCGTGCAGCTCGAAGTGATGCCCGGCAAAACGCCCGGCCGCGCCGTGGCCCTCGACATGCTGGAAGGCGCCTACAAGGCCTTCACCATGAAGCACTTCGACCAGATCATGCGCAAGCTCGACGTGACGGGCGAAGAACTCAAGGAAGCCTTCGACCTCATCCAGCGGCTCGACCCCAAACCGGGCGAGGGCGAGTTCAGCGCCCAGCAGAACTACGTCACCCCCGACTTCACGGTGGACGTGGTGGACGACCAGTTCATCATCACGCTCAACGGCCGCAACGCGCCCCAACTGCGCGTGTCGCGCCAGTACCGCGAGATGCTCGAAACGCTCTCCGCCGACCAGAAGCGCGAGCGCGCCCGCGAGAGCTACGACTCCGAAACGCGCACCTTCCTCAAAACCAAGATGGAGAGCGCCCGCTGGTTCATCAACTCCATCAACCAGCGGCGGCAGACGATGCTCAAGGTCATGCACGCCATCGTCGAGGTGCAGGAGGACTTTTTCCGCTACGGCGAAGGCCACCTCCGGCCCATGATTCTCAAGGACGTGGCCGACCGCATCGGCATGGACATCTCGACCATCTCACGCGTGGTGAACGGCAAGTACGTGCAGACCGAGTTCGGCGTATACGAACTCAAGTACTTCTTTTCCGAGGGGCTGGCCACGGACAGCGGCGAGGAGGTGTCGAACAAGGAGGTGCGCGCCATCATCGAAGGCATCATCGGGGAGGAGGACAAGCAGAAGCCGCTTTCGGATCAGGCCATCGCCAAGATGCTCGAAAAGCGCGGCTTCAACATCGCCCGCCGAACCGTCACCAAATACCGCGAGCAACTCGGCATCCCCGTCGCCCGGATGCGCAAGGAGATTGTGCTGGGGTAGGGAAAGAGGGAAGGGCGATTGGCGAATGGGGAAGAAGGCGCAGGGGCGCCATTCAGTGCGCCCGCCGCGCCGAACCCGTAGGGGCGTGCCGTGGCACGCTGCTCACCAACCCATCACACGCGCGTTTGCCCGATGGACAAGACCGAACCCCAGCAACAACCCGGAACTGCTGTGCCATCCGGCCTGACGCTGCGCCGGGCACGGCTGGCCGACGCGCCCGGCGTGTCGGCACTCGTAGAGGCGTCCATCAGAGGACTGGCAGCCCGCCATTACAGTGCGCAGCAGGTGGAAAGCTCGCTTGTACACCTCTTCGGCGTGGACACGCAGATGATCGCCGACGGGACGTACTTCGTGGTGGAGGCGGACGGGCAGATCGTGGGCGCGGGCGGATGGAGCCGGCGCTGGACGCCCTACGGCGGCGACCAAGCAGCAGCGCTGCGCGACGCAAGCCTGCGCGACCCGGCCCAGGATGCTGCCGCGATCCGCGCCTTTTACGTCCACCCGGCGTGGGCGCGGCAGGGCATCGGGCGGCTCCTGCTCGATGCCAGCGAAGCGGCGGCGAGGCAGGCGGGCTACACTCGCTTCGAGCTGGTGTCCACGCTGAGCGGGCAGGCCCTATACACCGGCGCCGGCTACCGCGCCGCCGAACCCCTCCGCATTGCCCTGCCAGACGGCGTGGTGCTGGACGGGACCCGCATGGTCAAGCCCTGAACTCAGCCCGGCAGGTTGCTATAAAGGCAGCAGCGTGGGTTGTCCAGCGCGCCCTCGCCGCCCTATCATCGCGGTGCTCTCCTCGGTGATTTCTTCACGGCGCAATCGGCGCAGGTTTGCAGAACCGCGTGTGACACCGACGGTAGAGGCGCAAACCCCGACCGTGATGGCTCCTCCTGCGGTTCAGCACCGCCCTGAACACCAGCGCTTCGAGATCCCTCTGGATGAGGGCGAGCCCGCCGTAGCCGCCTACCGCCGCGACGGCCGACGCCTGGTGCTGACGCACACGCACGTGCCACGGGAACGGGAGGGGGCAGGCCTCGCCACCGCCCTCGCCCACGCGGCGTTTGGCTACGCCCGGGCCGAAGGCTTGGAGGTGGTGCCGCAGTGCGCCTTTATGGACGCATTTGCCCGGCAGCACCCGGAATACGACGATCTCGCACCGACCCGCTCGTGAGGATAGCAGGCGCGATTGTTGGTCAATGAGAAGGTGGAGCCCTAAGGCCCGTTCGGGGGCTTCATTGCAGCGCATTTTCCCCACGCCCCTGCCCTGCGCGGCAATACTTTCCATGTCTGCACGCATTTCTTTCCGCCTCCTGGGTGCCTTCCTGCTGGCAAGTCTTGCCGGCAGCGCGCACGCGCAGGACGCAGCGCGGCCCCTCGTGAACCTGCGGGCCCCCGGTGCCCTACCGCTGCGCGTGTACGAGCCGGGCAGCTATCCCGGCGAGTCCGACAACTGGGCGGCCCTCACCGACGACGCCGGGCGGCTCTACGTGGGCAACGGGCAGGGCGTGTTCGTGGTCTCCGGCCCCCACGTCTCCAGCCTTCTCACGCTGCCGAACAAGAGCGTCGTTCGCAGCCTCGCGCGCGGCGCCGACGAACGGATCTTCGTGGGCGGCGCTGGCGAGATCGGCTACCTCGAAGCCGGTGCCGCGGGGCAGTTACAGTACCGCTCCCTGCTCGAACACCTACCCGCCGCGTCGCGGGACTTCGGGGACGTGTGGCAGACCGAAGCCTACGGCGACGACGTGTTCTTCTACACCTACCGGCAGCTCATGCGCTGGTCGCCCGGCAGCCGTACTATGCAGACGTGGCAGTTCGTCAGCACCGTGGTGCTGGTGAAGGGGCTGGGCCAACCACTCCTGCAAAACCTGGAAACGGGCGCGCTGCTTCGACTCGTGGACGGCCACTGGGTGGAGATGCTGCACGCGCCGATCCTGAACAAAGAGCCGCTCCGGCTGCTTGTGCGACAGGCTGGAGGCGATACCCTCGCGGTGACCGGGCGTGGCCTGTACCGGCTTGCGGGTGGGCGCATGGTGGCGCTGCCCGCCGTGCTCGAATCGCCGAATGGCAACCCGTGGATCTATGACGCCGAAACCCTGCCGGGCGGCGACCTTGCCCTGGCGACGCTCTACAGCGGGGTCGTAATCGTGGACGCGCAGGGCCGCCCCATTCGCCGCCTGTCGCGGGCCGAGGGGCTGCCGGACGACGTGGCGTTGGCCCTCGCCTTCGACGGCAACGGGCTGTGGATCTGTCTGGAACGCGGGCTCGTACGGGCCGACCTCTCCTCCGGCGTCACCCTCTACGGCGAGCGCGAAGGCCTCCATGCCTATGCCAGCGATGTGGAGGCGTATCGGGGTGAGGTGTACCTGGCCGGGCTGCAGCGCTTTGCCCGCCTGCCCCAGCGCGCAGGCGCGGGCCTCGACGTGCTCGATGCCCCGACCGACGAGGTGCTGGCCCTCGAACCAACTCCGCAGGGCCTCTTCGTCGCTTCCCGCAACGGCCTCAGGGTGTACCAAAACGGCCGCTTTCAGGCCGTCCCGCGCTTCGAGATCAGCGGCGATTACCCGGTGGCCCTGCTGCGCAGCCGGGTGGACACGACCCGCTTTTACGTCGGCCACCGCAACGGCCTGGCCCTGCTGCGCCTGGAAGCGAACCGCTGGGTGATGCGCGAGACGTTTCCGCAGGTGGATGTGCTCGTGGCCAGCATCGCCGAAGGCACGGATGGTAGCCTCTGGCTGGGCACCAACCACGAGGACCTGCTGCACGTGGCGTTTCGGGGCGACGGCACGCCCGAAGTGTCGCGCTACGGGCCAAACGAGGGGCTGCCCCGCCTCGTCGTCACGCCTTTTCGGTTGCAGGACGAACTCCTCATCCACACCGTCGACGGGTTTTTCAGGCCCAGCGGAGGACGCATCGTTCGGGACTCGTCGGCGCTGTCGGCCCTGTTCCACTACCGTCCTCACGACATCAAGAGCCTGAACGTGGATGCCGAGGGCAGCGTCTGGATGGTGGTGGGCGAAACAGCTGGCGTAGCGCGCCGCACGGCGGACGGGTACCGCTGGGAGCCCATCCGCGACCGGCTCGTACACGCCGGCATTAGCCGCAACGTATGGCAAGCGGGCGATGCCGTGTGGGTGGCCCAGACAAACCGCCTGGTGCGCCTGGTGCCGGGCCTGCCGCAGAGGCCTTTCGCCACACTGCTGGCGCGCGTGCAGTGCACCCAGGGCGATTCGCTCTTTTACGGCGGCTTTGGCGCACCCGTGGCACCGCGCCTGGCTGCGCGTGGCGGGCTGCGCTTTGAAGGGGGCGCGCCCCATTTCACCGGCGTGCAGTTCCGCTACCGCCTCGAAGGGCTGGAAAGCGAATGGTCGGCGTGGACGGAGGCCGCGCATCACGAATACACCACGCTGCCCGCCGGGCGCTACGTGTTTCATGCCCAGGCACGCGACCGCTTCGGCAACGCAGGCGAGGCGGTCACCTATGCCTTCGAAGTGCTATCGCCCTGGTACGCCACCTCCCTTGCCATCCTGCTGTACGTGCTCGTCGGGCTTGCCATTCTGGGCGTGAGCGTGGCGCTGGCCGTGCGCTATCAGCACCGCCGCTCCCGGCAGCAGCAGCAGGCGCTGGAGGACGAGGTGGAGCTGCGCACCCGCGAGGCCGACACGCAGAAAAAGCTGCTCCAGCACCTCAACGCCACGCTGCACGCCTCGAACGAGCGTCTGGAAGAGTTGAGCGAGCAGAAGTCGCGCCTGCTCAGCATTGCCGCGCACGACCTCAAGGCCCCGCTTACCAACATCTACAGCCTTACCGACATCCTCCTCGAGGAGCGCGACAGCGGCTCGCCGAACTACGAGTTCATCGAACTCATCCAGCGCACCGCCCGCGACATGAGCCTGCTCATCGAGAACGTGCTGACCTCGGCGGCTGCCGAAACGGGTCAGGTGGGCCTTCACCTGGCCCCTACCGACCTGGGCGCGCTGGCGACGCGCGCCGTCGAGCAGTGCAGCGGCATGGCCGAGCGCAAAGAGCAGCGCATCACCTTCCGCACCCATCCTTCCGACGGCGCGTTTCCCGTGATGGGAGACGAACTGCGCCTGATCGAAGTCATGACCAACCTCGTCAGCAACGCCGTCAAGTACTCCCCGCTCGAAGGGGCCATCGCCGTGGACGTGGTATGCGACGCCGACCGGGCGTGCTTTTTCGTGACGGACAGTGGGCCGGGCCTCACCGAAGAAGACCGGGGCAAGCTGTTCCAGCCGTTCCAGCGCCTCTCGGCGCAGCCCACGAGCGGCGAGTCGTCGTCCGGACTAGGCCTCTACATCGTGCGTCAGTACGTCGAGATGCACGGCGGCGTGGTGGGCGTCGAGAGCACACAGGGCGAAGGCAGCACGTTCTGGTTCTGCCTGCCCGTGCTCGACGTGGGCCTCACCCCGGACGCCATGCCTGTGGGTGCCGAATCAGGAAGTCGAGCGTGAACGTCCGGTACCGTCCGCCGGGCGTCCGGAAAGCGACTTCGCTCCAGCCGCGCGGCTTGACGGGCGTGTAGGGCGTGCCGGCGTGGACGAACACGTCGCCCCGGAGGGCGTGAATGAACACCTGCTCGTACTGCGAGCGCCGGATCTGGCGCTCGGAGAAGAGCGCGTCCCACCGGCAGGCCCGCCCCACGTCGTCGTACGCTTCGGGTCGCGCGGGCAGGTCCAGCAGCGCAGGCGTGTGGCCCCGCATGAGCCCCATCAGCAGGCGCAGCGTGAACGGGTTGGCGATCTGGCGGATGGGCGTCAGAAAGCGGCGAAAGACGATCTCGGCCAGCTCGCGCAGCGTGTGGTACGGGCGCGGATCGCCCGTGAGGCGGCGGTACGCCTCGGAGGCCTGCCAGATGGCCGCCCCGGTGCCCTTTTCGAACGGGCTGCCCGCCTCGTAGCTCGTCGCGTGCGCCAGCCAGCCCTTGCGCGACGTGTGCGGAATGGGCCGGAAGCCCTGGATGGTAGGAATCGCCATCTTGTCGAGCATGTCCGGCGCGTACGACGGCCACGCCATCACGGCGCGGGCGATGCCGGTGACGAGCGCTGCCGTGGCAATGGAAAGCGCGGGCGCGGGCGTAAAGTCCACCGTCACCTCGACGCGGTCGCCGCGCGGGCGCACGCCCACGCCCGTAGACTGCCGGTTGGCGGCCACGAGCATGACGGGCGCAGGCAGAATGTGGGCCAGCAGCCATGCCAGGTCTTCAACCGTGTGCCCCGCACCGCCGGCAGGCGGCTCGAACGAGATGTTGTAGTGCGCCGAAAACCCCTGGAGCCGCGCCTCTCGGCCTGTGCGGCGCTCCCAGCCGTCGAGGCCTTCGCGGATCAGGTGCAGCCCTTCCCACAGCGACCGCCCGGCGCGGGCCGCGCAGCCGTAGGCGATTTCCATGGCCGGCGTGGCCACCTCGATCACGCCCGTATCGAAATACACCGCGCCGCCCGTAGGCAGGTGGTACGACGTGCCCTCGCGGTGCACGAGCGGCCCGCGCAGAAAGGCGCGCGGATCGCCGAACACCTTTTCGGGCGTCGTCTGCCTTCCGTCCACCCACAGCACGCATTCGGCTTCAAGTCCGATGGCCGCCATTTCGAGGGCAGCACCGGGACGCGACACCTTCCGGGCCTCGGCCTTGCCGATGGGCCCGAGGGACGGCCAGCCTTTGCGGTACGGCTCGATCATGGAAGTTCGGGGGGCGTGAGCGTCACAAAGCCCAGGCTCAGGTGCAGGTGGTCGTCGGTCTGCCCGGGCCCCTCACCGTACGGCGCGATCCAGACGCCGGGCAGGAGGGCGCGGATGCGGTCGGCGTAGCGCTCGATGGTTTCCTCGCTGTCGAGAAAGTCGTCCCCCACGCGGTAGAGGTCTGCCGCCGTGCCCCAGGCGTGGTCGAGCGCGTCGGGGGTGGTGCGGCGGTGCGAAAGCGAGCGAAAGCCGCCGTTGGCGGAGACGTGGACGTAGGTGCCGAAGGCCTGGCGCAGCACAGCCAGGTGCGCCGCCAGCAGCGTCACGGCGCAGGGCACGTAGCGCGGAAACTGGTGCAAGAGGCGCGTTTCCCTGAGGTCCACGTGGATGAACTCGTAGAGACCGAAGGACGGGGCGAGCAGGGTTTCCTTCGCCACCTCCCACGACGGGATCTCGTAGAAGTAGCGCGGCGCTTCGCGCTGCCGCCCGCCCGCGTCCTCAACGGTCGCGCCGGGGCGCAGCGCCTCCTGAAGGGGAGCAGGAAGGGCCAGCCCATCTACTACGCGGAGCGCGAGCGGCGTCTCAGCCATCTTTTTCGTCGGCAATGAAGTGGCGGTACACCAGGCGGCTGAGCCGGGCCACGAGGGCGGCGCGCTTGCCATTCACGTCCGCGTCCCACTCGGTCAGCACGGCGAGGGCATAGGGCGCACGGTCGGGCAGAAAGACGAGGCCCGCGTCGTGCTGCACGGTCGAGATCTCGCCCGTTTTGTGGGCAATGCGGGCCTCGTCGCGCACACCTTCGGGCAGGCCTGCCGGGATGCCACTCTTGAACGCCTGCTCGAACAGGATGTCGAGCATGGCCTTGCGGCTTTCTTCGGAAAAACCGTCCCCGTCGTGAACGAGGCGCAGCAGGGCCACGAGCCCGTCGGCGGTGACTTCGTTGTTGATGCCCGCGTCGAAGGCCGCCTCGTCCTCGACGCCCCGCACCAGGCGCACGCCTTCGACGCTGTGCTTCTTGAGCGATTCTGCCGCCGCGTCCGCCCCTAACAGGTCGAAAAGCAGGTTGGTGGCCAGGTTGGACGACGTGACGATCATGTGGTAGGCGAGCGGGCCGAGCTTCATCGTCTTGCCCACGGCCGCGTGCACCTCGCTGTTGGCGTCGCGCCCGGAAGAGACGCGGAACGGGCGGCCGCCCGCAGCGCTGCTGAAGCGGTTGCGCACGTGCAGGCGGTC
>CBDUBO010000013.1:0-16188 GCA_965365405.1 uncultured Rhodothermales bacterium
GTAGAACTCGAACGTGGTGCCGCCGCGGGGCACGCTCACTTCGATGAAGGCGCGGGTGCCGGCGCTGTTGAGCACGTAGCCGCCTGCGTAGAACGGATCCTGCGACGGGTCGGAGCACGTCGAGGTGGAGCCGGGCTCGAAGTCAAACGTCGTGGTGCCGGCGGCCGTGCCGAAGACGAAGCGGTCGAGGTTCTCGCTGTAGCCGTTGGCGTAAGGCTCGCCCACGCGCATCGCCATGTGCTTGAAGAAGTCGTGAATGCTGATGCCGGGGAAGGCGGCCAGCAGGCTGCTCCAGGTGCGGTAGCGGGTCGTGTTGCCGTCAGGCCACATGTTGCCAGCGCTTCCGTAGCCCGACCACGTCCAGAGCGCTGCGCCGCCCATGAGTGCGTCCCAATCCTGCCACGTGTCCTGCACGACCGTGCCGTTCTGCTTCGGGAGGAAGATGAGGCGGCCCTGATAGCCCGAGAGGGCCGGATTGGTCGTGTTGAAATCAACGTCGAAGTTGATGTAGGCCGAACGGTTGGCTGCTCCGCCGTTGCCCGCCGACGGGTTGTAGGTGGAGAAGCCCATCGCCGTGATGCTGGCCAGCGGCGTGCCGCCGAACTGGTAGGTGGACAGGTTGCGGCGCTGGTTGCCAGAAACGCTGATGGCCGCGCTGCCGCTGCCCGCCGGGGGCGTGCCGGGGCCATTGACGAACGAGCCGAGGCTGTTGTCAATCGTGTCGTTCTCGTCGTTGTAGAAAAACCACGCTGATCCGTTGTAGGCCGTGACGAAATCGTCTTCCAGATCATTCTGCGTCACGACGACGGTGTTGTTGACCGGCGCGGCAAACTCGAAGTTGTAAGTGACGCTATTTCCGTTGGCGCTGATCGAAAGCATGTCCGTTGCCGCCAGAATGTTCGCGTTGCCCGAACCCTGGTTGATCGTGAAAGCACCGGACACGACCGCATTCGGGTTGTTGGAGACAATGGTGTCCCACGACACGAAACAGCTAAACGCACACACACCCGGCATGGCACGGGTGGACCACCAGATGGCTGCTCCGCCGTCGTAAGCATCCCACGTTTGCCACGTATCCGAGGCAACCGCGCCCTGCGCGGCGGCGCTGTAATAGGGCTCGAACACGAGCGTGGCAAAGCCGCCTGCATCTGAGCCGTTGAAGTCGATTACCAGGTTGATGGAGGGCACCTGAATGGCGCTACCCGTCGAGCTACCATCACGGTAGGTGGCATAGCCCATCCCGTCGATGTCGGCCAGCAGCGTGCCGATGTGGTCATAGTTGCTCAGAAAAACCTTATCCCCCCCATCCGGAGTGGCGGTTTCGAAGCTGCCCGTGCCCAGCGGAGGCGAGCCGGGGCCGTTGCGGAACGTGCCGGTACCGGTGGCAAGACCGGTGGTGCGGGTGTAGAGCACCCAGTTGTTGGTAGGAGGGGTGTTCTCGGCCTGACGCACCACGTCACTCTCGGTGACGACGGTCTGGGCCTGGGAGAGACTGACTGCGAACAGGGCAGCCAGCAGGAGTAGAGGTGTTCTCATGACATCTCGGGGGGTTTAAAGAAAGCTCAGAGCAAGGCGAGGCGGATGTCAGTGCGCCTGCCTGCGATTTGTAGACGACACGCTACGAGTTCGGTACAATCATTACAAACCTGCGACGCCGCTAAAATGCAGGCGCATAGGCAATTGCGTTACAGGTGGATTACACATGCGCCATAGGCGTAACGAGGATGCGCCACCGCTCGGTAGCCTGTTGCACGACGCGCGTGAGCACGCGGCGCCCAGAGTGGTTGCCCCGAGCGGAGGCTGTCCGTTTCTTGGCGCTTCCATCTTCCCAGACTGATGAAGCGACGCCTGTTCGTTAAAGCTGCCGCTGTGGGCGTGGGGGCCACCGCCCTGAGCGCGTGTGGACAAGGCGCCTCAGATGGGGCCCCAGCAGCGCGCACCGGCCTGCCGCGCCTGCAATGGCAACTGGTGTCTTCCTTTCCACGCTCGGCAGAGATTCTCTTCGGCCCGGCGCAGCGCCTGGCCGACCGCGTGGCCGCCCTCACCGACGGTCGCTTCCGCATCCGCGTCTATCCCGGCGGCGAACTCGTGCCTGCGCTCGAAGTGATGGGGGCCGTGCAGCGCGGCACCGCCCAGATGGCGCACACGGCGAGCTACTATTTCAAGGGCATCAACCCGGCCTTCGTGTTCGATTGCACGGTGCCTTTTGGGCTTACCTCGCGGCAGCAGACGGCGTGGCTGCTCTACGGAGGCGGCATGGACCTCTTGCGCAAGCTGTTTGCCGAGGTGAACATCGTCAACCTTCCGGGCGGCAACACGGGCGTGCAGATGGGCGGCTGGTTCCGCCGGGAAATCGGCTCGCTCGCCGACCTGCGGGGCCTGGCCATGCGCATTCCGGGCATGGGCGGCGAGGTGATGAGCCGGCTGGGCGTGAACCCGCAGGCGTTGCCCGGCGGCGAGATCTACGCCGCCCTCGAGCGCGGCGTCGTGGATGCAGCTGAGTGGGTAGGGCCGTACGACGACGAAAAGATGGGCTTCGGGCGCATCGCCCGGCACTACTACGCGCCCGGCTGGTGGGAGCCCGGCCCGGCGCTGTCGTTCTACGTAAACCGGCAAGCGTGGGAAGCATTGCCCCAGGCGTACCGCGACGTGCTCGAAGCGGCCGCTGCCGAAGCCAGCCTGACGATGCAGGCCGAGTACGACGCTCGAAACCCGGAGGCGCTGAGCCGTTTGGTGGCGGACGGTGTGCAGCTTCACACCTTTCCGGACGATGTGCTTCAGGCGGCCGAGCGTGAAACCCGCGACGTGCTCGAAACGCTTTCCGGCGCGCAGGCGGATTTCAGAGGCATCTACGAGCCGTGGAAAGCGTTCCGCGAACAGAGCTTCCGCTGGTTCTCGGTTTCCGAGCAGCCTTTCGCCCGCTTCGCCTTTCCCCCTTTCCAGCCCTGAAGGTTGTTTTCAAGACCCATGCGTACGTTTTCGC
Source organism: uncultured Rhodothermales bacterium (assembly GCA_965365405.1). Taxonomy (GTDB): domain Bacteria; phylum Bacteroidota; class Rhodothermia; order Rhodothermales; family BA12; genus CBDUCD01. The sequence continues at coordinate 2,984 of CBDUBO010000013.1, forward strand.
TCCTCCTCCTGGCCGTCACCCTCGCGGCGTGCGATACACTCGACAGCAGTGTGCAGACGCAGGCCGAGCGCACTACGCGCGTGCGCCTGCGCTACGAATTGACGGGCACCTATGCCGCCTGCACCGTGGCTCACAACAACGCGATGCGCCAGACCATGCAGCAACCCGTCTCCGCGCTGCCCTGGCAGGAGAAATACACCGTCGAGGTGTCGCAGACCACGCCGTTCGTGGCCAGCATCGCGGCAACCTGCTCGGACAGCACCAAAGAAGGCAAGAGCGACGTGTTTATCTACGCCAACGACAAGCTGGTGAAAACCGGCAACGCCGCTGGCTTCGGCGCGACGGCGTCGGCTACCTACACTATTACGGCGGGAAACTGAGAGCGAGAACGGCCCCGCTGCTTCCCCAGGGCTGTCAGCGCTGTTCCTCTTTGTCCGGCGGCCCCTCGTCGCTGGGGCGGTCGTTCTCCGGGCGGAAGACGGACTGCTGGTAAGGCTCGCCGAGGGCCCGGTCCAGGTGTGCCTTTACGAAGTACGCCTGTGCCTGCGGCCCTGGATCACTGGGCTGAAACACGCGAATGAGGTGCGCGCCGTAGGGAAGCGCTTCGGGTAAGACGATCTCCAGCCGTGCCTCGCCGTTGCCGTCCACCTGCACGGGGAGGTTGGGTTGCGGCTCCTCGTTTAGCGCCACGCGCAGCGCGGGCGCGCCGGGCGGGAAGCCCCGCAGGTACACGTAGAGCGTGTCGCGGGTGCCCACCACCACCTGGCCCGACGCATCTACCGAGGACGAAAGGATGAGCCTCGGGCCGGGCAGATCGGTAGAGATGGGTTCGGTAAGTTCCTCCGCGTCCGGCCCCTCCGCAATGCGGGGCAGCTCGCGCCGCCACCGGTCGAGATCTATCACCGGGTAATCGAGCGGTGGGAGGGGCCAACGCGTGGGCTCGCACTTGAACGCGCGGCGGCTGATGCGCCACAGCCCCCGCCCGTAGGTGGAAACGAGCGTGGTGCCATCGGGCTGAAACTGGAAGCCCGTGACGTAGCGCATGCCCTCAGTACCCTTGATCTGGCCCCACGTGTTGCCGCCGTCCTTTGAGCAGATCACGCCCGCGTCGCGCGTGCCGACCACGATGTGGGCGTCGCGGTACGGGTCGAAGGCGATGTGGGTGACCTGCATACGGTACGGGCTCCCGTCCCAGAGGCGGTAGCGCCCGTTGCGCGTCACCTCGGTGGTGAGGCCGGCGTGGGTAGCCCACGTGCGGCCGCCGTCCCGGCTCATCTTCACGTCGCCCGCTGCAATGTCGGGGGCGATCACGAAGCGCCAGTCTTTGGGATGCGCGCCGAAAACGGCCTGCCAGTCGAACTCGGTGGCGCGCTGGCCCAGGCTGCCCCCGCCGGGCAGCGTCAGGATGCTGGCCGTGCCCAGGGTGTTGACCTGCTCCTGGAAGGGCGAAAACAGGCGGATGAGGCCGATCTGCTGGGTGCCGTCGGGCAGAGTGGCACCGGTGAAGACAGGCACGTACGCCTTCACGTATCGCGCGGCGGCGTGCACCTTGGTGCGCTGCGGCACGCCGGCCAGGTTCATGCTCACGTTGAAGCGCTTGCGCCACGAAGTGCCGTTGTCGGTGGAGACGAAGATCTCCGGCAGGACGCCGCGCGAGGCCCGCGTGCGCATCCAGTAGCCGGGCTGGAGCAGAAACGCCTGCCCCATGTTGGTGAGCGTGGCGCCTCCTTCGCTCAGGTCGGGCACGGCGCGCTGGTTCGTCATGTGGACGTCGGAGAACATACTGTTGCTGGGGGCGCAGCCCACTTTGCCATACGCTACGGTGATGGGTTCGGCGGCAGCAACGGGCCGCGTCTCGATGTGGAAGCCCTCGGCACAGTCGCTGTTGGGCCACGTGCGCCCGCCGTCGTTGGACGACCAGAGGCCGTTGTCCTGGGTGGAGAAGTAGAGGGTCGTCACCGCTCTGCCGCTCTCGTCTGTCCGGTTGTTGCCCGCCAGGTCGGTAATCTGGTACGAGTTCATGCCGCTGCCGTTGGGCGCGGCGCTGGTCCAGGTGCGCACGCTCCCGGCTGGCTTGAACACGCCGCCGTCGCTACCCAGCATCACGGGCCGCAGGTCGCCGCCGAGGCCCAGGTCGCCCATGTCGTCGTGGATGCCCTCGCTGCGCCCGAAGACGGACCAGTCGGTAGAGTCCAGGCTCCGCAGCGACGAGATGCGCTGACGCGTGGCGTAGAGCGCCCGGATGCCCTGCCCGATCCAGATGGTGGTGTAGCTCTTGCTGAAGGGGGGCTTGCCTACACGCACGAACGGCCCGCGCGAGATGCGATCGGAAGGAAGGGCGGGTAGGGGCAGCGCCGTCCACCGGTTGCCATCGAGTTCGTAGAGCAGCAGAGTCGTGTAATCCTGAAGGATGAAGGCATAGCGCCAGTAGGGCGAGCGGTCCATCCGGTTCACCATGCCCCAGTAGAAGTCGAAGTTGCCGCTGCGCACGCTGCGCCAGGTGGCGCCCCGGTCGTCGCTGCGGTAGATGCCGGTGCGCAGGAGGGCCAGCACCGTCCCGCCGGGAAAAGCCAGCACCGAGTTGGCCGCGCCCTGCACCGAGTCGGGCCGCAACCCGAGCGTAGCGTCTACGGCGACGTGCTCCCACGTGGCCCCGTTGTCCGCGCTGCGCGCGACGCCGTGGTCGGTGCCCACGTACCAGCGGCCCGGCTCGTCGGGCGCCAGGGCGATGCCCCAGGCCTCGCCGCGCGCGGGCGACGTGGCGGTGGCCGGAATGCGCCCCGTAGCCGGGCGCGTCCACGTCGTGCCGCCGTCGCGGCTGACGTAGATGCCCGCGCCGTTCACCACGCCGTTGTCGCGCCTGAGCGTCGCCACGACGGTGCGCCCGTCGGCGCCGTACTGCACGTCCGAGGCGAAAACGGTGGCCAGGCCGCGCACGTGCTGCCACCTGTCGCCGCCGCTCGCGGTTTTCCACAGCCCGCCGAACTGGTTTGCGATGATCACCTGATCGTCGTCAGCGGGATGCACGGTGATGGCGTGGGTGCGGCCTCCGTTGAGGGGGAGGTTTCCCAGGTGGCTCGGCAGTTGGGGTGGGTACTCGCGCACGGTGCTGCACGCGCCGAGCAGACAGAGGGCCGCCACGCTGCCCAGCGCAGCGCGGCAGAGAGAGGGGCTGTACGTCATGGCAGTACCTGTCTGGGGACGAGCCGTGCGTTTTCGCCTACTGTCAGCACACGGCGGCAGGCGAAAAGGCGTGGCACAAGAGAGAAAGCCCCGGCTCCTGAAACGATTAAAACTACCGGGCGGGACCCGCTACGTAACGATACCAACCCGCCGCCCGACTGTCAACCGGGGCGCTACGCCGCGCGGGATGGGCCACGGCAAGCTGCACAGATGCGGCCCCGCGTGCTGCCGGGGCTTACCTTAGGGCCGCCCGCTCCGAAGCTTCTTTTCGCCGATTCACCCCGTCATGATCCATCCGCTCCGCTCCAGCACCGCGCGTCTGTTGCCGTGCGCGGTAGTTGTCAGCTTACTGTGGGCGTTGCCTGCTGCGGCAGCCCCGGCATCAGGGGTCGAAGCCGGGTTCGTGCTCAACGTGCTGCTGCTGCTGCTGGCCGGGTGGCTGGGCGGGCTGCTGGCCAACCGCGTGGGCTACCCCACCGTGCTGGGCGAACTGCTCGTGGGCATCGTGCTGGGGCCACCTCTGCTGGGCCTGCTCGGCGCCGGCCCCATCGTGGCCGGGCTGGCCGAGGTGGGCGTGCTGCTGATGATGCTCTTTATCGGCATGGAGGTGGATCCGGCCGACCTCAAGCGGGCTTCGAAAGGCGGGCTGCTGGCCGCGCTGGGTGGCTTTATCGTCCCCTTTTCGCTGTGCTACGCCGCCATTTTCTGGGCGGCCGGTGCGGGCCTCATCACGGTCGTGAACCCGCACCTGGCGGGCATCTTCGTGGGCGTGGCAGCGGGCGTGACCTCGCTGGCCACCAAGAGCCGCATCCTCGTGGATCTCAAGATTCTCGACACGCGCATCGCGCACGTGATGATGGCGGGCGCGCTCGTGGCGGATACGCTTTCGCTCATCATCTTTGCCGCCGTGCTCAGCGTGGGCGAGTCGGGTCAGGTGGACGTGGCCGAGCTGACCTTCGTCGCCGTCAAGGTCGTCGTCTTTTTTGCCGCCGCCGCCGCTATTGGTCGCCTGGTGCTGCCGTGGGTGGGGCAGCGGCTGCGCGGGCTGGGGCGCAGCGCGCTTTTCACGTTCGTGCTCCTCGTCGGCTTCGGGTTTGCCGAGATGGCGGAGCTGGCGGGCCTGCACGGCATCCTGGGCGCGTTCGTGGCGGGGCTCTTTCTGCGCGAAACCGTTTTCGGCACCACGCTCACGCACGCCGTCACCGACCTGGTGCGCAACGTCTCCGTCCACTTTCTCGCGCCCCTCTTTTTCGTCACCGCAGGCTTTGCCGTCACGCTCAGCGTGTTCACCGAACACCTGGGCATGTTGCTCCTCATCATCGGGCTGGCCACGGTGGGCAAAATCGTCGGCACGGCGGTTTTCTACCTCTTCACCGGCCACGGCTGGCGCGAGGGCATCACGCTGGGCGCGGGCATGAACGGGCGCGGCGCCGTCGAAATCATCATCGCGCAGATCGGCCTCTCGATGGGCCTGATCGGGCAGGACGTGTTCTCGATCCTGGTCGTGATGGCCATTACGACGACGGCGATGGTGCCGCTTTTTCTCAAGTGGGGCACGGACTGGCTGCGCAGCCGGGGCGAGCTGGTGCGTAGCGGCGCGCGCGAAGGCGTGCTCATCATCGGGGCGGGCCCGCTGGCCCGCCGGCTGGCGCAGACGCTCACGGGCTCCGTCGTGCTGCTCGACCGCAACGCTTCCAACGTGGCCCGCGCCGAGGCGGATGGGCTACGCGCCTTTACGGGCAGCGCCCTCGACGAGAACGCGCTGCGCGACGCGGGCGCGGGGACGGCCAGCACGCTTATCGTGCTCACGCCCAACGCCGAACTCAACACCCTCACTGCCCAGATCGGGCAGACCGCCTTTGGCATTCCCACCGTGCTCGTGCCCGACCTGAGTGGGCGCGTGGGCACGCAGGCCGTGCGCGACCACATCGGGGCAGCTGCCCTGTTCGGTCAGAGCTTCCGCCTGACCGACTGGGACTTTTATGCCGACCAGGGCTCCCTGGCCCTCGACGAAATCCCGATGCCTGCCCACGGCGACGCGCCTGTGCCCACGGCGGGCCGGCTGCCCGTGGCCGTGCGCCGCGCCGACCGGGTGGTGCCCTACACCGGCGGTGCCGAAATGCAGGCGGGCGACCGGATCGTGGTGCTACGCCGGCACGATGCAACGGCGGCGCCCGAGCAGGACCGCTTCGACGCACTCGTGCGCACCTGCCCCATCCTCGACCTCAAGGGGGCGCTGCCGATGGTGATGTTTTTCGAGCGGGCTGCCGAGGTGCTTGGCCCGCGCGTAGAGGTGGACGCGGAGCGCCTGGCAGGACAGCTCATGCAGCGCGAGGCCGCCTCGAATACCGTCATCCTGCCCGGCCTGGCCATTCCGCACGTCGTCGTGCCCGGCGAGGGGCGATTCGAGATGCTCATGGCCCGTTCCGCCGAAGGCATCGCTTTCCCCGACCAGGCGCAGCGCGTCAAGGCGGCGTTCGTGCTGGTGGGTACGATGGACGAGCGCAACTTTCACCTGCGCTCGCTTTCGGCCATCGCGCAGATCGTGCAGCAGGATGGCTTCGAGCGTCGATGGCTGGAGGCGGAGGACGAGGAGGGGCTGCGCCGCCTCATGCTCGCCTTCGAGCGCAGGCGCACGTAGCATAAAGGCAACCCCTCAGCGCGCCCTTCGTAGGGGCCGCCGTGCTGCTGCTATCGCCATGCCCATCGTCTACGACTTCCTGCTCCACCACCAGCTGTTGTATCTGGCAGGTTTCGGGCTCTGCACGGGGCAGCAGTACGTGGAGGCGAACCGGGCCGCAGCGCAGGACGCCCGCCGCCGGCCCGGCCAGAAGGCCCTGCTCGATGTGCGGGCGGTAGCGGCGCTGAGCATCAGCCCGTCCGAGATGGGGGCCATCGTCGAAATGGACCGCACGCTGGCCGCCGAGGGTCGCTACGGCACGTACCAGACGGCGCTGCTGACGCGCGGGGCGGGTGCGGTGGAGGAGATGATAGGCCGCCTCTACAACGCGCGCGTGCGTGGAGAAGGTCTGGGCATCGAGATTTTCGTCGCGCTGGAGGACGCGCTGGCCTGGCTGGGGTTGCCAGAGGCCCACGCCGAAGTCGAACAGCTCTGCGCCCGGCTCGAAAGGGCTGCCTGAAAACCTTGCGCCATGCCCCAAGCCCCTGTTTCAGATCACCCGGGCGTCCGGTTTCCGCCGCCGCTGCTGTTCGTGGCCGGGCTGGGGGGCGGAGTGCTGCTGCACCGCGCCTGGCCGGCTGTCCTGGTGCCGGGCGTTCCGCTCGTGCGGCTGCTGGTCGCGTGGGGGCTGGTGGCGGCGGGGTTGGGCCTCGCGCTGTGGGGCATCGTTACGTTCCGGCGGGCGCGCACGGCGGTTTTTCCGCATTTCCCTGCTTCGCGCATCGTGTCGCGCGGCCCGTACCGCTTCACGCGTAACCCCATGTACGTGGGACTGACGCTGCTGTACCTGGGGCTCGGGTTGTGGGTGAACAGCCTCTGGCCCGTCGTGCTGTTGCCGCTGGTGCTGGCCGCGCTCGTGCGGTTCGTCGTCCGGCGTGAGGAGGCGTACCTCAGCCGCGCCTTCGGGGCGGAATACGACGCCTACCGTGCTCGCGTGCGGCGGTGGCTGTAAGCGGGCCCCTCAAAACGCGTAGGCGATACCCAGGCGCAGGTTGCGGGGGCGGCCCGGCGTGAAATGCAACTCGTTCACGGCCGTCGCCTCGCCGCGCAGGCGCGATTCGGTGGCGAACTGCGCCTCGTTCCACGCCACGTCGAACAGGTTTTCCAGCGCTGCGCTCAGCGTGAGCGCTCCGAAACGGCGGCTGGCAAACACGTTGACGAGGGTGTAGCCTTCCGCCGTGATGCTGCCCGTTTCGTCGGCGGGGCGGCTGCCCACGTGGGTAAGGCGCAGGCTGCCGCTGAAGCCGGACGGGTGCCGGGCGGTAAGGCCGCCGGTGGCGGTCAGGCGCGGCGCGAGCGGAATCTGGTTCGCGCCCTCCGGCTCGTCGCGCAGCACGCCCCGAGACAGGTTGAGGTCGGCGTCGGTGGAGAGCCAGGGCAGCAGGCTCAGGCGCGCCTCCACGTCGAGGCCGTAGCGGCGGCTGCGCCCGCTGGGCTCGGTGAATCCGCCATCGCCGACGTACACGAACTCGCTTTCGAGGTCGAGCAGCCACAGGGCGGTGGACAGGCGCAGCCGGCGGATGGGTTGCACCCGCGCGCCGACCTCGGCGCCTACAGCCCGCGGCAGCGTCGTGGCGCCCTCCTGCGCCGGGTCGAGGTTCTGATCGGCCAGCCGCCGGGCGATCTCGTCTTCCGGTAGCGCCTCGCGCCGGTACTGCGCCGCCAGCCGGTTGATGCGCCCGCCCAGCACCACGTCGCGGGCGTCGTTGGAGTGAAAGCCGGTGCCGGCGCTGGCAAACAGGTCGAGCGTGCTGAGCGGGCTCACGACCAGGCTCGCCTTTGGACTCACGATGAGGTCCTGCGCGTAGCCGGAAGCATGGGGGAGAGCCGCCGGGCGTCCTTCCAGGTGGTCGTCCACATTAAAGGTGAAGTAGTCGGCGCGCAGGCCCAGTTGAAGGCGCACGAAAGGGTTGAACGTCCATTCCTGCTGGCCCCACAGGTACAGGTTGCGCTCGGCAATGGCAGCATCTACGAGCGTGGCGGCGCGGAGGCGGTCGGGACTCTGCCAGAGCTGCACGGCGATGTCGTCGGCGCGGAAGCCGCCCCCCAGCGTGGTCGTGGCAAACGCCGAGGCCACGGGGTAATAAAGGCGGTAGCGTCCGTCCGCGCCGTAGAGCGCGCGGTTGTCCGTTTGCTCGATCATGTCGCCCCGGTCGGGGTTCTCGAGGAAAAAGGTGAAGTTGGAGAACAGTTTGAAGTTGTAGCGCCCGGCATAGGCCTGGAGCCGGAAGTCGCGCCGCGCGCCTGTGGCCTCGTATATCACGTTCACGTCCTGCCGCCCCGTCGTGCCGCCCTCGCCGCTGTCGATGCTGCCGAAGCGGCTGATGACGCCCTCCGCGACGGCGCGCTGCGGAATCTGGCCCGAGGCATCCCACGCCGAGCTGAAGCCGCTGACGCTGGCGGACAGCCGGGCGGCGTCCGACAGATGGGTGTGAAAACGCCCGAAGAGGTTGACGCGGTTGAAGTCCTGCGGCACCTGGAACGGCCCGTCGGTGCGGGAGAACTGGCCGGCGAAGTATGCGCCCTGGTGCGCGCCCGGCGTGGGAAGCTGGAAAAGCGCCGTTACGCCGCCCGTACCGAAGCCGCCGCCCTCGACGCGCACGGTGTTCTCGTCGAGGTGGTCGCGTGTGGCAAAGGCGACCGCGCCCGCCGTAGCCAGGTTGCCGTACTGCGCTGCGTACGGCCCTTTCACCACCTCGATTTCTTCGACGGTTTCGGGGATGACGAAGTGGAGGTCGGCGTAGCCTTGCCCGTGCCCGTGCGACACCATGTTGACGGGCATCCCGTCCACGGAGAGGGCCACGTCGGTGCCGTGGTCGGCGTCGAAGCCGCGCAGGAAGATCTGCTCGGCCTTGCCGCCGCCAGCGTGCTGGGCCGTTACCAGGCCAGGCGCGAGCTGCAACAGGTCCTGCGCCGAGCGCACGGGCCGCGTGAGCAGGTCGAAGCGCCGGATGGCCTGCGACGAGGCGGTGGAGAAGGGCCGGTCGGCCTGGGCAAGCACGCCTTCCAGCGTGATGGGCTGCGCTTCCAGCCGGAACGCGAGGGCAGCGACCTGCCCGGCAGCGACGGTTACAGGCTGTCGCGCCTGTTTGTAGCCCAGCATCTGCGCCACGGCGGTGTAGGTGCCCGGCTTCAGCCCCGCCAGCACGAAGCGCCCGTCGAAGCCTGTGCTCACGCCCAGGGCCGTCCCCTCGATCACGACGTTGACGCCCGGCAACGCTTCCCCGCTGCCAGCGTCTGTCACGGTGCCTTCAATGGTGCCGCGCTGCGCCGCGACGGGCAGGCAAAGGGCCAGCAACAGCAGCGCAGAAAGGGACGTTTTCATGGAGTAGGGGGAGGGGCTGGGCCTGAGGTGGTCGCCTCAGGCAGGCTGGGCGAGGTGGCCGAGTTGAAGCAGCAGGCCGAGGCCGTCGGCGTAGAAATGACCTTCGACGGCCTGCGCGTCGGCGTTGAAGCGCCACGTCTCGCACACGTCGAGCAGGAAGCGCTCCGAAGAGGCCGGGAAGTCGCCCAGCGGGCCATCCTGGGTGCCCGCGAGGTGGTACATGGCCGTTACCCAGTCGCCGCCGTCCACGTAGCGCGCGTCGCGCACCTGCACGTTTGAAGCCACCATTACCCACTCGCGTAGCCAGCGGTGAACCATGGAGCGGGACGTGAGGAGCTGGCCCCGGCTATGATCGGTTACCAGGGTAATGGGGGCGACGACGAGGGCCGCCCGGCTGTACAGGCGCGCATTCCAGGCCAGGTGGGCTTCGCGGAGTGCCTCGACGTGGCGCACCCTCGGGGGGGAGAGGGGGCGTGACATCACAGTAGAAGGGCGATCATGGAAGAGAATCTCGGTGTGGTAAACAGGAGGCAGGCTGCGGTGGGCGTCGGGCAGGCGTTACCCGCCGGTGAGCCACTGCCGCGCCTGGCGCGCGGCGGACGGGCTCTCGGCCTGAAGGTGATAGTCGAGGGACCGCTGAAGCTGTTCCCTGGCTTCGGCCGTTTGCCCGGCGCCCTCCAGGATGTGCGCGGCGCGGAAGTAGAGCAGGGCGTCCCGCGTGCCCAGCCGCAGCGCCTGCCGGATCAGGGGTGCGGCCTCTGCTGAGCGCCCGCTCTTGTGAAGCGTCCAGGCGTAGGTTTCGAGGGCGTGCAGGTGGCCGGGGCGACGCTCGTACTCGGCCTTCGCCATTTCGAGGGCGCGCGGCAGGTCGCGCTCCTGGTCGGCCAGGAAATCGGCGTATTCCATGCGCACGTTCTCGCCATAGCCCGCGGCCTCTTGCAGCCCTGCCTCGACGCGCCGTGCCATGGCTGCTTCGCGCTCGGCGTCGTCCATCGTGGCGTACACCTCGGCCAGCCCTTCGAGAAACGCACTGCTGGGCGCGGCTTCATAGGCCTGGTCGAACAGGGCGATGGCTTCGGGATACTTGCCCTCTACGAGGGCGACCTGTGCCAGCCCGCCGAGGGCGTAGGCGTAGCCGGGCCGCTCGTCCAGCAGGCCGTTGAACACACGCGAGGCGGCTTCGCGGTCGTTGTTTTTGAGCATTAGCTCGCCCACATGGTAGAGCGTCCAGGCGCGGTCTTCACGCCCCGCGACGCCCGCCGCGGCGGCCAGTTCGAGGGCTTCGAGTGCGCCATCGTGGTCGCCGTGGAGTTCACGCAGGTAGGCCGCCCGCGCGTACGAGGCCAGGTCGGGACGGGTGGCGAGCAGCCTGTCGGAGGCGGCCACGGCTTCCTGGTAGCGGCCCAGCTCCACCAGCGCGTCCACGAGTACGCCCTGGGCAAAGGCGTTCTGCGGATACTGCGCGAGCAGCTCGCGGGCAAGGGCCTCGCCCTTCTCGAACTGGTGGAGCTTGTTGTAGAGCGACGCCTGCAACAGCCGCGCGTGCACGTTGCCGGGTTCGAGGGCGAGGGCGCGTTCGAGCGCCTGCTGCGCGAGCGGCACGTAACGCGCCTCGTCGAGCGTGGTGCGGGCCTGCTGCATGTACACCTGCGCAAGCGCCACGTGCGCCTGCACGCTGTTGGGGTCTTTGCGGATCAGGTCGCGGTAGTACTCGATCGAGGCGTCGGCGTTGAGGAATTCGGACGTGGGGCGAACCTCGAACACGCGAGCGGGCTCGGCGGGTGGCGTCGTGGCGGTGGGGCGCAGGACGAAAACGAGCGCGGCGACGCCCAGCAGGGCAAAGGCGGCGAGGCCGTAATGGATGGGTTTCATGGCAGTGGAAGCGGGCGAAGCAAAACGTGGGGGCGGGCTGTATGAAAACCCGCCCCCACTCCTGTCAACAGGTCGGAAGGATCAGCGCACCAGCACGGCCTGCCGCGCGCTCACGACGCGGCCCGGTGCTTCGATGCGGTAGAAGTATGTGCCGCTGGCGAGCCCGGCGGCGTCCCACACCACGCTGTGCGTGCCGGCCGTGTGCGTGCCCTCGGCCAGGGTGGCCACCAGGCGACCCTGCACGTCGTACACCCGCACGGCCAGCGGCCCGGCGCTGCGCACCTGGTAGCGGATCGTGGACTGCCCCGTAGTGGGGTTGGGCACGTTCTGGTCGAGGATGAACGCCTCCGGCAAGAGGTTGCCGAACTCCACCTTGTTGGTGGCCGTGCGCGGCGCCTCTGCCGTGAGCTGCTTCACGTAGTCGTAGCCCCGGTGCGGCGTGGCCTGGTAGGGGAACGACTGTAGCAAGGGCAGGTCGTTGGCGGTCGGGCCGGCCACGAACGTGAGCGCCTTGACGAGGTTGGGCGAGGCGAGGTCGCTGTAGTCGCCCGCCGTCGCGTCGTCGAAGGGCAGGCCCACGGCGGCCAGCACCAGGCCACCCACGGCCTGCAGCTCGATGGTCGTCACGTCGTCCTCCAGGCGGCGTCCGTTGGGGAAGCCGTCCATGTGAGGGATGACTTCGAGCATGTTGCTCGTGTTGTAAGGCGCTGCCGTCAGGCCCAGCGCGGCGGCGCGGATGAGGCCCTGCCGGGCGTACGTCTTGAACTCGTCCGTCGAGCGGTCGGTGACGGGCGTGGCCATGTTGAGGCGCAGCATGTCGCCGCCGTAGAGGTTGCCGTCCGGCGTCTGCGTGATGGGCAGGAAGTTGTGAATGAAGGGCTTGCCTTCGCTCAGCGGCCCACCCGTCTTGCCCGTGGCCAGCTGGTACGGCTTGGCGTTGGGCACGCCGAAGTAGAACACGGGGAATACGTCCGCTAGGCGGGGCTGCGCCTTGCCGGCCAGGCCGGGCTGCACAGGCACCGCGAAGGCCGTCCCGCTCAGGTCGGCACCGGCTTCGACGAGGTCGTACACGCCGTCGGCGCCGTTGTTGAAGTTGAAGCCCGCGCTGCCGTCGCTGTCCACGTCACCCACGGCGGGGTACGAGTTTTTGGGAATGATGAGGTCGTTGCTCAGACCCGGTACGGCGGGGCCGAACTGTCCGTTGCCCATGTAGAGCGCCAGCTCCGGGTTGGCGAAGTACTTGACGAACGTCTGCTCCTCGGCGCTGTACGGCGTCGTGTAGTTCCAGCGGTCTTTGTCGCCGATGGGAATGACGGCCTCGTTGGTAAGCGGCATGCCCAGGCGCGACACCTGGATCCACGGGCCGCTCACGGTGGGCTTGGCGCCATCGGTGGAGAGCGTCGTGATCTGCGGGCGGCTGGCCGAGGCCCACACGCCGATGACGAAATCGGGGTCGAGCGGGCCGCTGGCTTGCGAAACGCTCTTGCCGTCCTTCTGCAGCATCGCAATGGGAATCTGGAGCGAGATGGTGTGGACGTTGAAGCCCGCCACGGCGTCTCGCGCGTTGTCCGGGTTGCTCGGGTCGGTGCCGAACTGGTCGCGCAGGCCGCCCAGGTCGAAGATGCCGCCCAGGTCCACGAAGAAAGCGTCGTCGCGGGGTCCGGCAAAGACCTTCTCGCCAGAGGAAGCGGTCATGATGGCGCCCTGCACGAGCGCGTCGTAGGTGGTGCCCAGGCCCACCGCGCTCTCGATGGAGCGGGGGCCGATGTTGTTGGGCGGCACCACGCCGTCGGAGACGATGGTCTGGAACGACATCCCGCCGTTCGTGCTCTTTTCGAGCTTGTAAGTCGTCTTCAGGTTTTCCTTACCCAGCCGGATGTTGAAAAACGTGGAGGGGTCTTCGTTCACTTTGGTGAACGTAAACCGGTAGGTGATGTCGTCCGTGGCCTGACCAAGGGCCGCGGCCGAGGTCTTGTTCTTGATGTGGATCTCGTAGCGGACGTTCTCGCCGAAGGTGTTGAAGTTGGGGCCGCCTTCCGGGAGTTCGAGCGGGATGTAGTTGGCGATAATGGTGACGGTGCCCGGCGCGTCCGGCGAGCGGAAGGCGTACACGTCGGTGTTGTCGGCCAGCGGGTCGTTCGAGAT
>CBDUBO010000014.1:0-15325 GCA_965365405.1 uncultured Rhodothermales bacterium
TCTTCGTCGCCGACGCCGAGCGCGGCACGCCTGCCCGCCCCTACACGCTCCACGCACCGATGGGGCCGAACAGCCCGTCGCTCGTCAACCTGCTGGCAGGGTGGACGTGGATCTCGACCAACAAGACGCCTGCCGATGCATCCGTGAACACCGTGCTCGACGGCCTCTTCGTGGCCAATGGCGACCTCGTCAAGAGCCAGACGCAGTTCGCGCTCTACGACGAGGTGGCCGGCTGGGTGGGCTCGCTCGCGCAGATCGTGCCCGGCCCGGCGTACCTGGCCCGGCTCACGGCCTCGAACGCCCTCGTGCTCAGCGGCGCGCCCGTAGACCCGGCTACGATGCCGCTGAGCCTGAAGGCAGGGTGGAACTGGATCGGCTACCTGCCCTCGGCGGCTTACCCGCTGGGCCACGCGCTCCAGAACGTGACAGCGCAGAGCGACGACCTCGTCAAGGGGCAGTTCGGGTTTGCGCAGTACCTGGCCGGCTACGGCTGGGTGGGCTCGCTCACGGAGATGCGGCCCGGCGAAGGCTACCTGATGAAGATGCAGCAGCCGGCCACGCTGACGTACCCGAGCGCGCCCCCCGCGCCCGCTGCCACCGCGACGGCCTCGCTTGCGGGATCGGAGGCGGCGGCAGAAGGCTCCTCCAGCAGCGAGACCCGCGCAGGGGCAGACGCACCGGACTGGTCGGTGGACGCCTCGCGCTTCGAGCACTCGATGTCCATCACGACCACGCTGGAGATTGGGGGACTCCCCGTAACGACAGCGGGCTCGCTCGTCGCCGCCTTCGCGCCAGGGGCTGACGGCAAGCCGGAAGTGCGGGGCGTGGCGGCCGTGCAGTACGTGGCAGCCCTCCAACGCCACCTGGCTTTCCTGACGGTGTACAGCAACAGGGCCCAGGGCGAGACGCTTCTGTTCAAGCTCTACGACGCGGGTGCGGACGCAACGGCGGAAGCCGGTGCCACACTCGATTTCCAGAGCAACGGCGTGGTCGGCACGCTCACCAGCCCGCTCACGCTCGACCCGGCACGGGCAACGGCACTGGACGCCGAGGCCGGCATCCCGGCGGACTACGTGCTGTTTCCGAGCCAGCCCAACCCTGTCGCCAAAGAAGCGGCGATCCGCTACGGGTTGCCGCAGCCAGGCCGGGTGCGCCTCGTCGTCTACGACCTGCTCGGACGCGAGGTGCTGCGCCTGGTGGACCGCGAGCAGGTGGCTGGCTACCACCACGTGACCCTCGACGCGCGCGCGCTGGCCAGCGGCATGTACGTGTACCGCCTGGAAGCAGGCGACATCCGGCAGACCCGCCGCCTGGTCGTGGTTCGATAGTTTTCCCTGGCAGGTGCGGGCCCTGGCGTGTACGTGGTGGTCACGCTGGGGTCTGCGCCGCCGATCTTTCTTGCTGCTATGCGCCCGGCCCGCCCCTTTCTGTTGCTGCTCGTGCTGCTGAGCACGCCGCTCTGCGCCCATGCGCAGGCCCCGGCGTGGCAGGTGGACGCGGCGGCGTTCTCGCGCCAGATGACCGTCGTCGGCGCGGTCGATGGCGCGGATTCCGGGGATCTCGTGGCCGCCTTCGTTGGCTCGGAGGTGCGCGGCGTGGCGCAGGCGCAGCTCGTCACGACCGCGGCGGGGCCCGCGTGGCGCTTTTTCCTCACCGTCTACAGCCGCACCACCGGCGAAACCATCGCCTTCCAGCACTACCACGCGCAGGCCGATGCCGTGGGCGCGTTGCAGCAAACGCTCGCCTTTCAGACGAACGGCACTGCCGGCACCGTCGCCCAGCCCTTCACGTGGACGGCGCGGCCCACGACGGGCCCGTGCACCAGCGGCAACCCCGGCTGGCAGGTGGACGCGGCGGCGTTCTCGCGCCAGATGACCGTCGTCGGCGCGGTCGATGGCGCGGATTCCGGGGATCTCGTGGCCGCCTTCGTTGGCTCGGAGGTGCGCGGCGTGGCGCAGGCGCAGCTCGTCACGACCGCGGCGGGGCCCGCGTGGCGCTTTTTCCTCACCGTCTACAGCCGCACCACCGGCGAAACCATCGCCTTCCAGCACTACCACGCGCAGGCCGATCAGACCTTCACGCTTGACGCCTCGCTCGGCTTTTACGCCGGCACTGGCGTCGGCTCCCTCGCTGAGCCTTTCGTCCTGCCCGCACTTGCCTGCGCCGCGCCCGGCCTCACCATCTCGCTGCGCGTGGCGCTGCAAGGCTTCTACGATGGCACCGGGCTGCGCGCGGCGCGGACGGACGTGCTGCCACTGGCTGACCCCTACGGCCTCGCAGCGAGTGTCGCGCCCGGCTTTTTCCAGGGTCAGGGCGCGGACGTAGCCGACTGGGTGTGGATCGAACTGCGCACCGGCAGCCCGTCCTCCCCGCCCATGCAAACCGTTGCCCGCAGGGCAGCCCTCGTGCGCAGCGATGGGCATGTGGTGGACGTGGACGGCGCATCCGGCGTCCGCTTCAGCGCGCCGCCGGGCACGTACTACGTGGCCGCCGGGCACCTGAGCCACGTGCCCGTGATGAGTGCTGCGCTGCTCGACTGCGCGCCGGGCGCGTGCAGCTACGACTTCACCACGGGCGCCGGGCAGGCCTACGGCACCGCCGCGCTCACCGATGCCTCCGGCAGCGGCAGCGGCCCGTGGGCGCTCCACGCCGGCGACGGCGACGGCGACGGCGACACCGACAGCGACGACTTCCTCGTCTGGTATGCCGCCTTCGGCGCGGCCAGTGCCTACGTTGGGGCTGACTTCGACGGCGATGGCGATGCCGACAGCGACGACTTCCTCATCTGGTACGCCGCCTTCGGTGCAGCCAGCCAGCTTCCCCCTTCCACCCCCTGAGTCCGTTTGTCACGATGAAAACGCCCTTACCGTTCGCGCTCGCGCTCTCCGCTGCGCTGCTCGCCGCCCCTGCGGCGTCGGCCCAGACGTGCGCCGACAACGATGCCGCCGACACCGACGTGACGGCCGCCTTCGACAACGTGACGCTTTTCACCGGCGCTGCCGACGGCCTGCCCCGCCTCTCGGTCGACCTCGTGCTCAAGCCCGCGCTGCCGTTTGGCCTGGGCGGGGCCAGCCTGTTCTACCTCTACGACAACGACGCGCTCGACTTCGAGCGACTCACGTTTGCGCCCTTCGTCACGCAGAACAGTTGCTACCTGCCATTGGGTGCCAACAGCGACAACGGGCGCACGAACGCGGGCGTCATTATCTCACCCGGCTGCAACCCCACCGGCGGCACGGCCGGCTCGGCGCTCACGAGCAGCCCCGTCGTGATCGCGACGGCGACGTACCTCGTGCGCGATCCGGCTGCGCGGGTGGCCTTCGTCTTCACCAACGCCGTCACGAACGACGACACGGGCCAGAGCTGCCGCACGGAGAGCCAGTCGCTGTTTTCGCAGGAGTTGCCGGTGGAGCTGACGCGCTTCGAGGCGCGCGGCGACGGCGCGGGCGCTGTGCTCACGTGGGCGACGGCAGGGGAGACGAACAACGCCGGCTTTGCCGTCGAGCACCGTGCCGAAGCGTCAGCGTGGCGCGAGGTGGGCTTCGTCTCCGGCGCGGGCACCACCGGCGAGGCGCAGCGCTACCGCTACCGCGTGCCGGCGCTGGCACCGGGGGCGCACCGCTTCCGCCTCAAACAGGTGGACTTCGATGGCGCTGCAACGCTGGGCCCTGAAATCGAACTTACCGTCGAACCGCACACCCACCCGACGCTCATCGTCGGGCCCAACCCGGCGTCGGCCCAGGCGAGCCTCGTGTTCACGCTCCCCCACACCGACGAGGCGCGGCTGAGCGTGTACGACGTGACCGGGCGCGAGGTGGCACGGCTGTACGAGGGCGTGGCAGCGGCGGGTGTGCACGAGGTGGGGCTCGACGCGGCGGCGCTGGCAGCGGGCGTGTACGTGTGCCGGCTCACCACACCCACAGGCACGGTCGCTCAGGTGCTCACCATCGCCCGGTAGCCCGGACGATTCAGCCCGCGCACCCCACAAAAAAACCTCCGAGGCATCGCGTGCCTCGGAGGTTTTTCCGTCTGTCGGGAAGGCCCGGCGTCAGGCGGTGGCCTGCTTGTTGAGGTGGTCTTCGGCCAGGCGCGTGAGCTTGGCGTCGGTGTCCTTCTCCTCGGCCAGCGTGTCGCGCAGCAGGTTCTTGGCTTCGTCGTGGCCCAGCAGTTCGGCCCACGACACGAGCGTGCCGTAGCGCGTGATCTCGTAGTGCTCGACGGCCTGCGCTGCCGCGATCATGCCCGCGTCGAGCGTGTCGGCGTCCTTCACCTCGCCCATGATCTCCTCAGCCTCTTTGATGATGCCTTCGATGGCGTGGCACTTGACGCCGTTGGCCTTCTCACCCAGCAGTTCGAACACCTGCTCCAGGCGCTTTACCTGGCCTTCGGTTTCGGTTTTGTGGGCTTCGAAGCCTTTTCGCAACTCTGCGCTGCCGGCCTTGGCCGCCATCTTGGGCAGCGCCTTGAGAATCTGGTTCTCGGCGAAGTAGATGTCGCGCAGGGTGTGGACGAACAGTTCTTGCAGGTTGTTGATAGCCATAGGGGTACGTAGTGGATTGTGCAGCCGGCGGCTGCGGGTCAAAAAAGGCGGCGTCCGGCAAAATTCCAGACGCCGCCGTGGTTACGATGCGGTTCAGGCGCGGTGGCCGTCGTGGTCGTGCAGGATGTCGCGCACGGCTTCCGCCTCGGCAGCGCTGCGGGCGTGGACGCCTACGACGATGCCGCCTTTTTTGAGGCCTTCCTCGTAGTGCTTGACGCGCTCCTCGGGGATGCCCGCGCCGACGAGGCCGCCGATGAGGCTGCCGCCGAGACCGCCTGCGCCGGCACCGGCGAGGGCTGCCGCGAGCGGGCCGGAAAGCACGAGGCCGATGCCGGGGAAGACGACCGGGGCTGCCGCTGCGGCCAGCAGGCCGACGATGCCGCCCACGGTGCCGCCAATGGCCCCGCCGACGCCCGCGCCTTCGGTGGCCTTGTTGCCCAGTTCGGTTTCCTCGGTGCCTGCACCGAAGTAGCGGTCGCGCGTGTCCTTGGACATCACGACGCTGATGTCTTCGTCGCGGATGCCTTTGGCGCGCAGGGCGGTGTAGGCTTCGTCGGCGTCCTCACGGCTGTCGAAAATGGCCGTGACGAACTGATCGCGGTTGAGGGTGGTGTTGGGGGTCATGGGTAGAAATTGGTTTTATGGCGAGAAGCCCGAGAGGGCTCCAGCTGGCAGCGCGCCAGCGGCTCGGGCAGGTACAGGTGCCATGATTGGCGAGGCGCTTCGTTCCGGAGGGCAGCGCCCGATGCCCCGACATCACGCAGTCGTTACTGCCGCGACAGCGGTGCGACGGAAGCGGGCCGCGCCCATTTTGCGCGTGTTCCAGAAGCCATCCGTCTGCTGGGCGTGGAAAGCCCCGCGGTGCCACGGGCAACCCCGCCCGCGATGGCTACGTGTTCGAGCGGCCCGTCGTTTTCCACGACGGCGCGGAGCAGACGACGGCTCCGTAGACCGCGCTACAAATGCGGCGGCTGGTGCTCGAAACCTAGCAAGGCGCTGCCGGCGTCCGCGCCGGGCGGGCCACGACATGCCCCAGCCATTTCGTGACCCATTCGTGCGGGTTGCCCCCTGGCACGCCCGTACGTTCACGCATCATCCCTTCAACCGCCATGCGCCCTCTGCTGCTCGCCCTCGTACTCGCCGCCTGCGACACCAGCGCGCTACCCGAAACGGTGATGGAAGAAATGGAGATGCAGGGCGCCACGCTCGATACGCTCTACGCGGGCGCATTCGTCAACAAGGGCGGCGAGACGACGGGCGGAGCCTACCGCATCGAGCAGTCCGAGGAAGGCCGCGTGCTCGTGCTCGACGAGGCCTTTTTCACTGGCAGCGCCCCCGACCTGCACGTGGTGCTGTCGCCCCTTGCCGTCGAGGCCGCCGGCAACCGCAACGCCACCGACGGCAGCGCCATCCTGGCGCCGCTCAAGGCCCGCACCGGCCTGCAACGCTACCCCGTGGCCGACAGCCTCGACCTGGCGCGCTACCGGAGCGTCCTCATCCACTGCGTTCAGTACCGGCACCTGTTCGGGGCCGCGCCGCTGCTGCGCCGCTGACCGCACGGGCCAGAAGCGCCTGCGCGGCCCGGCGCGGTGCGCGTACCTTGGGCGCGCCTTCTACCGCCCGCGCCCGATGGCTGCTTTCGCCGGCCTGTTCCACCTCGACCACGCGCCCCTCGATGCCGGGCTGATGCACGCCCTTCTCGGCACGCTCGCGCACCGCGGCGCAGACGCGCAGGGCACGTGGGCCGAGGGGCCCGCCGGGCTGGCCGCCCGTTTCGACCGCCTCACACCGCAGAGCCTCCACGCCGACGCCGTGGCCCGCACGCCGGAGGGTCGTTTCGTCTGCGCCGCCGACGCCCGGCTCGACGCGCGCGCGCCGCTGCTCCACCTGCTCGGCCTGCCCGCCGACGCTTCCGACGGCCTGCTCATCGCCCACGCCGTCGCCCGCTGGGGAGCAGACGCGCCGCGCCACCTCACCGGCGACTTTGCCTACGCCGTCTGGGACGCCGGGGCGCGCCGCCTTTACTGCGCCCGCGACCGCATGGGCGTTAAACCGTTCTACTACCTTCACGAGCCGGGCCGCCGCTTTGCCTGCGCCAGCGAAACCCGCGCGCTCCGCACCCTGCCCGGCTTTACCGCCCGGCTGGACGAAAGCCACCTCGCCGACACGCTGCTGGGCACGCTCAGCCACGACGCCACCTTTTTCCAGTCCGTCCGCCGCCTACCCGCCGGCACCGCGCTCACGATAGACGAAAAAAGCGCCGCCGGGCCCGTTTCGTACTGGGCGCTCGACCCCCACACCGAACTGCACCTGCCCTCCGACCAGGCCTACGCCGACGCGTTTCTCGAACACTTCCAGCAGGCCGTGCGCGACCGCATGGCGAGCCTGCACCCCGTCGGCGCGGCCCTCAGCGGCGGACTGGATTCTTCGTCCATCGCCGTGCTGGCCCGCGAGACCTCTGCGGCAGCGGCGCTGCCCGTGTTCTCGGCGCAGTTTGCCGGCCTGCCCGAAACCCTCCTTCCGATGATAGACGAGCGGCCCTACGTGCAGGCCGTCGTGCGCAGCGGCGGCTTCAGCCTGCACGTTGTCGAGGGCACCGAGATTGGGCCGTTCACCGACTTCGAGACGATGAGCTGGCACCTGGAGGACATTTTCCGCACCATCAACCTGTACCTGCACTGGGGGTTGTTCGGCGCGGCGCGGGCTGCCGGCGTGCGCGTGTTTCTCGATGGCACCGACGGTGACACCGTCGTTTCGCACGGCTTCGACCGGCTCAGCGCCCTCGCGCTGCGAGGGCCGTGGGCGGAGTTCGCCCGCGAGGTGCGGGCCTTCCCGGACGCTTCCACGCAACGCTGGTTTGCCCTCCACTACGGCGTCGAACCCCTCGCGCAGGCACTGCGGCAGGGGCGGCTGTGGCACGCCGCGCGCGGCGGTCTGTGGATGCGCAGGGCGTTCGGGCTGGCCGGGCGGCGCATCCTGGGGGCGTACGTGCAGCCGCTCCGGCACGGTGTGGCGCGGCGCGAAGCACTGGCCGAGGCCTTCGTGCGGCCCGACTTCGACCGCCGCAACGGCGCGTGGGAACGCCACCGCGCCGCCCAACCCGCCTTCCTGCCCAGCGCCCGCGCCGCCCACGCGCGCGGCATCCGATCGCCGCTGTTTCCGCACATCCTCGAAATGGCCGACCGCACCGCTGCCGCCTTCGACATCGAGCCGCGCTACCCGTTTTTCGACCACCGGCTGATCGCGTTCTGCGTTTCCCTGCCCGCGGCGCAGAAGCTGGGCGGCGGTCTGGCCCGCCGTGTCATGCGCAACGCCCTCGCGGGCCGGTTGCCGGAAGCCGTCCGCCTGCGCACCACCAAGGCCAATCTCAAACCCGCCTTCGACCTGGCCCTTGCCCGCGCCGCGCCCGTCGAGGTGGAACCCTACCTGTTTGCCTCGGACCTGGCCGTCGCACCCTTCATCGAAGTGGACAGGGTGCGGGCGGCCTATTCGGTGTTTATGCGCGACCCGCTCCGCCACAGCGCCCTGGGCACACAGCTCTACGCCATCGCCATGCTCGAACGCGGGCTACGACGGCTGGATCTGAACGGCGCCTGACGCTCGGCGGATGCGCCAGTTCAGAGGGGTATGCGCCGAATAAGGCACAGCGGCAGGTACCACTGGCGCACGCAGACCAGGTTGGATCAGGATGAGACGGGCACAGGCTTTGTGTATCTTGACGCTGCCCCTGTATTGCATCTCTCACTATTGCACAGTTACGCTGTATGCAACGACGGGGCCCGTGGCAGACGCCACGACTGGAAAAAATCGGCACCACCGCCGATCTCACGAAAGGCAAGGCCATGCAGGGCACCGACGCTTTCTGCGGCAGCCCACCCGAAGTATTCTGCCCGCCCAAGTTTCCGCCGATACCAGGCGCGGAACCCGAGCGCGGCAGCACCGACGCCATTATCCGCTGATCCATTGGATGCCGTTCGCCAATCCATTGGATTCTTTACTACGTCTCTATTCCGTCACACTTTATGAAACCCTACATTCGCCCTCAGATCACCGTGTTTGGCGACGTGTCTGACCTCACCAAGAGCAAGACCGCATCGGGCACAGATTCTTTCGTGGGGAGCCAGCCAACCCCTGGCACGGTGTGCTTCGGCGGCACGTGCCTGGGCAGTTCAGACAGTATCCTCAACCCTTCTCCGCCCCTTCCTTAAGCTCCAATCCTCATGGCGCGCTACAGCACCCCCCTTCTCTCCCGTTTTGGCACCGTTGCTGACCTCACGAAAGGCAAAACTACCATTGGTACGGACGCGACCATCAGCGGCCAGACGCAGCCTGGCGAGTTCTGTCTTGGCGACACGGCCAGCCGCGACTGCGTGATCCCGACGACTCCGTGAACCTGGCCGACCGGCTACTCTACCGGGCGTTTCTGGGCGACATCGTAGCCCCCTGGCAGTGGCCCAAAGGCGGGGAGCGCCCTGAGGACTGGCAGCGCGTGCGCTTTGCCGGTCAGGTGGATAAGCCGCTGTTCGGGTTGTGGGGAGAAGCGGCCTGCACGGCCAAGGGCACCATCGTGTGCGCCCACCCCATCCGGTCGGATGCCAAGGGTTTTTTTCTGCGTAGCGGGGTAGCCCGCCTCTTGCGAGAGGCGGGCTACCACGTTTTCCTGTTCGATTTCAACGGCTTTGGCGAGAGCCCGCGCAGCACGTTTCGCTATGTGCTGGACGTAGAGGCCGCCGCCCGCGAAGCGCAGCGCCTGGCGCCCGGCCTGCCGCTGGGGTTGCACGGCGCCTGCTTCGGGGCTAGCATCGGCGTGCGGCTGCTACAGCAGGAGGAGCAGCCTTTCCGCGCACTCCTCATCGAAGGTGCACCACGCTCGTGGATGTCCTATTACAGCACGCTGCCCGGCGCACGGCGGTCGCTGCGGGTGCAGTACCTGCGCCTGCGTGCGCGGGCGCTACTGGGCGTCGGGGCGCTGCTGCACCCGCGATGGACCGACCAGCTTCGCCCGCTCGACGCCCTTCTGGGTGCGCGTCAAGTGCGCGCTGTGCTGTTCCTCTACGGCCAGGACGACCCCCTCATCCCCGCACACGTAGGGCAGGATTTGTACGACACGTGCCGCACGGCGTGGCAGCACCGGGCGGATGCGCCCGCCGCCAGCCTGTGGGTGGCCCCCCGTTCGCGCCACCTCGCGTACTATGCTGCCGACCCGAAAGGGTATCGCCACCGCGTGGTCTCGTTCTGGGACGAGCACCTAGCAGGCGTAACTGTACCTGTGTCCGCTACCGCGGCCTGACGCTAGCCTCCTTGCGCGTGGCGCACATTTGTGCGTTCTTGAAAAGGCTGATGTTGGGTGCGCCAGCGACGTTCCAGGCGCGCGTCGCCCGGCAGTCGGCGTCTTATATATAACCTCTGCAAGTCATGGCCACGCGCACCTACCGCATCAGCCTCGTCGGGGAATCAGACAGCACCGAGGCAGCCCTGAACGCGCTTGGTACCCTCTTCGAGGGCGAGGCCCTCGACCTGCTCTCCAGTCGCCTTTCCGCCTCCGGCCTGCAGGCGCAGCGCCTCTCCGGGGACGCGCACGAAGTGGTGCTCTTCATCACCCCGAACGGCACGGCGAACCCGGTAGCGCAGGCTCCGCCGGAGGCCACTGCCGACGCTACCGAAACCGTCTCCGACAGCACTACGACGCTGGCACACGGCGGCGGCGGCGGCATGAGCAGCGAAGAGCCTCCGTGACGCCGGCGCTTCAGGCCCAGGGCGGCAGGTTGAGCGGCTCGATGCTCTCGCTGTAGGCGGGCCAGCAATCGTCGCGCTGGCAGCGGGCAAAAGCGGCCACCAAGCGTTCGACCTCGGCGAGGGCGCGTGCGCGCTGCAACGTGTCCATCGCATAGACGCCCACGGCGTAGGGCGGCTCTTTCTCGACCACGACGAAAACCACCTCGAACTGAAGGGCGGGAATTCCCGTTGCGGCCTCGGCGGCCCGCGCATAGAACGCTCCCTGAAGCGGGTACCCGTAGTCGTGCGCGGCGCGTCCGAAGGCGCGGGCGCTGGCATCGCGGGCACTCTTCACGTCCACGATCAGATTGCTGTCGGCACAGAACACGTCCAGCCGACTCTTAGACGCCACGGCCACGCACTCACCCGTATCGTCGCAAACGGCCTCCTGCTCGAACACGACGGTGAGTTCGCGGTGCGGAGCGTCGGCCAGCAGGCGAGCGGCAGCGGGATGGCGAGCGAGGGCTTCGCGCATAGCCAGCAGGTCGGCGTGCGCCTCGCTCGACGCCACGCGCGCCGCGCCGTGCCGCTCTACCAGTTCGGCGTAGGCCTTGGTGCGCGTTCCCGCTTCCGTCACGACCACCTCAGCGGCGAAGCGGTCGGGTTCGAGCACGGCCAGGTGCAGCAGCTCGCCAAAAGCCTGGGCGGGCGTCGCGGGCGCGGGGTTGGAAACGCCCTGCCGGTAGTGCGCCGGGCTGCGCTGGAAAAGCTGAAGCCGGTGGCTCGACAGCCGATCAAGGGCATGGTAGGCGGTGGAGGCCACGCCGGCGTAGCAGCCGCAAGTAGGAAAAGCCCCAGCGTTGGAAAGCGTCATGGATAAGGCGCCTCGTGGGCGCGGCGGAACGTGGTTTCAGGAGTGCGAAACTGTGTAGGTGCGGCCCATCTCCAGCGCGCGCAGCCGGTAGCAGGGCTGGCACACAGCGCCAGACGGGCATGGACTCAATCGGGCGCCTGCTGGAGCTTTTCGAGGGCTGCGCGGGCGGCAAGCTGCTCGGCGGCCTTCTTGCTCTGCGCCTGCCCCTCGCCCATTGCCTGCCCCCCTACGATGGCTTCGATGGTGAACGTGCGGCTGTGCGCCGCGCCCTCGGCGCGCACGGTGCGGTAGGTGGGTTGCGGCAGACCACGGCCCTGCGCCGCTTCGAGCAACGCACTCTTGAAGTTGTCCGTCTTTTCGGCCAGCGCCCCCAAGTCGCGCCCGTCGAGCACGGTGCGGTGAACAAAGGCTTGCGCCGCCGCCGCGCCCAGGTCGAGGTAGATCGCGCCAATGAGCGCCTCGAAGGCATCGGCCAGCAGGGTCGTGTGGCGCTCGCCGCCCTGCGCACGCATCTCATCGCTCATCTCCAGGTGCGCCCCCAGGTGGAGGCGCAGCGCGTACTGCGCCAGCGCCCGCCCCGACACCAGCTTGGCCCGCAGGCGTGACAGGAACCCCTCGTCGGTATCGGGGAAGGTGTGGTAGAGGTGCTCGCTCACGACAGCCTCCAGGATGGCGTCGCCCAGGAATTCCAGCCGCTCGTTCGAGTGGTGGTGGCTTTCGGACTGGCCGCGCAGCGCCGAGCGGTGCCGGAAGGCCTGCGCGTAGAGCGCCAGCCGCACCGGGCGCGCGCCGGTCAACGCGGCAATGCGGGCGTGCTCAGGCGTGTCGGGCGGGGGCGCATCAGACGAAGGGGCCAGGGTCGGGGTCGCATCGGACGGCGTCGCGCGGAAAGGCCACCAGCGGGGCCACCGCGTACGGGCGGGCTCCATAACGGTTTTTGCCTTCAAAGATACGAGCGGGAACAAGGAACGCTTGGTCAAGGCTCCACGGAAGTCTTAGCTGATGCCTCACCGCTCCCTCGTCCTGTATGCCGCTCGTCTCCATCAACCCTGCCACGGAACAGGAAATCGCACGCTACGACGCACTCCAACCAGAGGAGATCGAAGCAACCCTGGTGCGCGCCGCTTCCGCGTTCAGGCGGCACCGCACCACGCCTTTCGACGAGCGCGCCGAGAAAATGCGCGCCGTGGCCGACGGCCTTGAACAGCGTGCCGACGCCCTGGCCACCCTCATGGTGCGCGAGATGGGCAAGCCCATCGGCCAGGCCCGCGCCGAGGTGGAAAAATGCGCCTGGGTGTGCCGCCATTACGCCGACCACGCCCCCGGCTACCTGGCCGACGAGCCCGCGCCGGTCGAGGATGCCCGTGCCTTCGTAGCCTACCAGCCCCTCGGCCCCGTGCTGGCCGTGATGCCGTGGAATTTCCCCTTCTGGCAGGTATTCCGCTTTGCCGCGCCCGCGCTCATGGCGGGCAACGTGGGATTGCTGAAGCACGCCTCCAACGTCACCGGGTGCAGCCTCGCCATCGAAGAAGTGCTGCGCGCGGGTGGCTTCGACGGCGGCGAATTCCAGTCGCTGCGCATCTCGTCCGAGCCTGTAGCCAGCCTCATCGCCGACCGGCGCGTGCAGGCGGCCACGGTGACGGGGAGCGACGCGGCCGGGCGGGCCGTGGGCGGGGCGGCCGGCAAGGCGCTCAAGCCCTCGGTGCTGGAACTGGGCGGCAGCGACGCCTTTATCGTCCTCGCCGATGCTGACCTGGAGGCCGCCGCCGAGATGGCGGTAAAGGCCCGTGTGCAGAACAACGGCCAGAGCTGCATCGCCGCCAAGCGGTTCATCGTCGAGGAAAAGGTGCTCGAAGCGTTCACCCGCCGGTTCGTGGAGAGGATGGAAGCCCTCGTCGTGGGCGACCCGATGGACGAGCGCACCGACGTCGGCCCCATCGCCCGCGCCGACCTGCGCGACGAGATCCACGACCAGGTAACGCGGGCCGTGGCTGAAGGGGCCGAAGTGCTCACGGGCGGGCGCAAACTCCAAGGGACGGGCTACTACTACGCCCCCACCGTGCTCACGGGCGTCCGCGAAGGCACCGTCGCGTTCGAGGAAGAAATCTTCGGCCCCGTCGCGGCCGTGGTCGCCGCCCGCGACGCCGATGACGCCGTTCGGCTCGCCAACGCGTCGCGCTACGGCCTGGGCGGGGCCGTCTTCACGCGCGACCTGCACAAAGGCGAAAAGGTGGCGCGGGCGCTCCACGCGGGCTGTGCCTTCGTCAACGCGATGGTGAAGAGCGATCCGCGCGTGCCCTTTGGGGGCGTGGGTGACAGCGGCTACGGGCGTGAACTCGGCGCACACGGCATCCGCGCCTTCACCAACGTCAAAACGGTGTGGGTAGCCAGATAAACCCCTTTCACGCCAGCGAAACGCAGAACGCTGCCTGCCCGAGCAGACAGGGCAGCGCTCGGAAGCTGCGTACTTACCGCGTAACCCGGCCTCTACCGGTACGTACCTTGCCGCCCACCCTTATTTTGCCGCCATGCGTCCCGAGATCCTCGTCTTTTTGATCCCCATCCTCGGCATCCTCACCGGGATGCTGTCCATTTTTCTCAAACACCGGGAGAAAATGTCGGGCATAGACGGCAAGCGCGGTTCGCAGACAGTGCATCTGCTCACCGAGACGCTCGAAAAGGAGCACGTGCGCATCCAGCAACTGGAGCAGCGTATCGCGACACTGGAGATGATCGTGACGGACGAGAAGGAGGCCCTGAACCAGAGTCGGCACCGCGCTCGCCTCGCCTCCGATGCCGCAACTGATGCCGAGGCCGATGCACAGGATTCTGCCGCGCACCGACCCCGCCTCCGGGGCTGAACAGCACGGCCTGCAGCCTGTTGAGGGGATCGGCACGCCGCACAGGGCGTAGGTACGCGCCACCCGATTCGCGCATGGCCGACCTCTCGACGCTTCTCGCCCAGGCTTCTTTCCACCCGCTCCTACGCCGCGTGGGAGAGGTCGCCGAGGCCCGTGGCATCGCCGCCTACGCCGTCGGCGGAGCGGTACGTGACCTGCTGCTGGGCCGCACCACGACCGACATAGACTTCGTGACGGTGGGCGAAGGGTCGGGCCTGAAGCTGGCCGAGGCCGTAGGTGAAGCGCTGGGCGGGCAGACGGTGCACGTCTATCCCGCCTTCGGCACGGCGGCGCTGCGGCTGCCGCAGAAAAAGGGCGGACACGTGCTCGAATTCGTCGCCGCGCGGCGCGAGAGCTATCGCCACGACTCGCGCAAGCCTACCGTCACCACCGGCACGCTCGGTGACGACCTGGCCCGGCGCGACTTCACCGCCAACGCCCTCGCCCTCGACCTTCACCCCGCCCGCTTCGGCACCCTTCTCGATCCCTTCGGGGGTCTGCACGACCTGGACGCGGGCGTGCTCCGCACCCCGCTCGAACCGGAGGTCACCTTCAGCGACGACCCGCTGCGCATGGTGCGCGCGGCGCGCTTTGCAGCCCAACTCGACTTCACCGTCGCACCGAACGCGATGGAGGCCATGCGCGCCCAGGCACACCGCATCGACATCGTCTCCGCCGAGCGCGTCGAAGCCGAGTTGCAGAAACTCATCGCCACGCCGCGCCCCTCCGTGGGGCTGTGGGTGCTCTACCACGGCGGGCTGCTCGACAGGCTGCTCCCCGAACTGGCAGCCCTGGCCGGCATCGAAGCCATTGACGGCATCGGGCACAAAGACAACCTCGCCCACACCCTGCAAGTGGTGGACAACCTCGCCGCCGCCACCGCCGCGCGGCCTGCCGAGGAAACAGCCTACCTGCGCTGGGCCGCCCTCCTGCACGATATTGGCAAGGCGCGCACCAAGCGCTTCGTAAAGGGCACCGGCTGGACGTTCCACGGCCACGACGACGTGGGCAGCCGCATGGTCGAGAAAGTCTTTCGCCGCCTCAAGCTGCCCCTCGACCACCGCCTGGACTACGTGCGCGAACTCGTCCGCCTGCACCACCGCCCGCACGCGCTCGTGGACGACGAGGTGACCGATAGTGCCGTGCGCCGCCTTCTCTTCGACGCGGGCGAAAAGGTGGACGACCTGATGACGCTCGTGCGCGCCGACCTGACGAGCAAAAACCCGCGTCGCGTGCGCCGGTACCTGCTCGGCTTCGACACCGTCGAGGAGAAAATGCGCAGCGTGGAGGAGAAAG
>CBDUBO010000015.1:0-15295 GCA_965365405.1 uncultured Rhodothermales bacterium
CCGAGCTACGGCACGGGGCAGCCGCGCAAGGTGGCCGCCATGGCCCGCGCCGCCGCCGCCGCCGGAGCCGATGGCCTCGTGGTCGCGCTGCACGCACCGGCGGAAGACGAAGTGATTGGCTTCAGCGCCCTCATGGCGCAGGTACACGCGATCCGCGCGGCGCTGGGATGGTGAGGGCACCGAGGAAAGCGCCCTCGCTGGCGCCCCGCGCTTAGCGGCGTGGAGCCGCCCGGTGGAAGCTCTTGTTGATGATCTTCCACTCGCCACCGATGCGCACCAGCGTCATGTAGTCGGTGAAATACACAGCCGGATAGTCCAGTTCGATCTTCGCCACAGCCACGTCCCCGGTAATGTCCACGCTGGCGATGTGCCGGCGGCGGTCGGCCTCGTCGGGCGCGGGCGAGCCCGACATCCGGCTGATGTACTGCTCCGAGGTGAGAATCGAGAGCGTGTCGCCGGCGATCCAGAAAAGCTTGGCCTCCGGGTGGAAGGCGCGGCGCATGTGGCTGCCGTCTCCCGTAGCGTGGCCCTGCAGGTAGGCGTTGAGCGGCACCATCACGGCGTCTATCTCGGCACGGGTTTGGGCAAGCACCGGCAGGGCGCAGAGCAGGACGAGGGGGAGCAGCAGGGCGGGCTTCATGGCAAGGGTGAGGTTTAGAGGCCAACGAGGCATTCAGCAGCGCTATTGCCCGACGCGCCGGAGGGGCCACGTCTGGTGGTACACGTTGCGCCCGCCTTCGCTGTAGAGGTAGAGCGAGAAGTCGCGGAAGGCCCGAGACGCGATGGGCTGCCCGTCTGGCCACACGGTGGGCATGGGCAGCGCCCCGCGAAACAGGACGGTGTCGCCGGGGGCGGCGGTGAGGGAGAGGCCGTGCGCCGGATCGCCGATGGCAAAACGACGGTCGCGTGGCATGGAAGCGAGCGCGCGCGGCGGATAGATGGCCCGCGCAGGCGGCTGCGAGACGTTGTCGGAGGCATAGGCGAAGGCGTAGAGCGCGAGCGCTGTATCCGCCCGGTTGACGATAGCCTGCTCGAAAAAGAGCGTCCGCCCGTTGTCGTTCTGCACGTAGTGCACCCGCGGTGGCTCGGCGTGGATATCCGGCAGCGGCGGCTTGCCAGGCGGCCCGCAGGCGGCCAGCAGCAACAGGAGAAGCAAAAAGCGCGGGCGGAAAAAGCTCATGGCGTCCACAAGCAACGCGCCCTGGCCCGGGTTCCAGGCGCTGCCGGGCGGCGCGGGCCCACCTGTGAGCAGGCGCGCGTTGTCCACTCCACCGGCTTGCCTGCCGGCACAGCGCGTGCAGAGACGGTGAAGAAGCAGCCCGCGCCTTGCGCCTCACGCGGCGTCAGGTTCTTACCCTCCACGCAGCACCGCAATCCGCTTACTGACATGACGACGCGCGACCCGCGCCCCACCGCCCCCAACGCCACGTTCCGCATCGGCCAGGTGGCCCGGCAGAGCGGCCTCACCGTCCGCACCCTCCACCACTACGACGCCATCGGGCTGCTCTGCCCGTCGGTGCGTACGGAGAGCGGGCACCGCCGCTACGCCACCCGTGACCTGTCCCGCTTGCAGCAGATCGTTTCGCTGCGGGCCGTAGGGCTTGCCCTCAGCGAGATCGGGCAGGTACTCGATGCCGGGGCCGATCCGCGCGCCGCCATCGAAAGGCACCTGGCGCACCTGCGGGCAACCATCGCGGCGGCAGAGAAGCTGGCACACACGCTGGAAGCGATCGCGGCCCACTATCGGGCGGCGGACGCGGTCTCTGCCGACGACCTTCTTCACACCATCCGTCTCACGACTATGTTCGAGAAACACTACACCCCCGAACAGCTCTCAACGCTGAAACAGCGCGCCGAAACGATAGGCGCGGATCGCATCGCCCGCGTGCAGCAGGCCTGGGCACGCCTTTTTGCCGAGGTGCAGCGCCACCTGGACGCCGGCACCCCGCCGGAAGCGCCCGAACTGGCCCCGCTGGCCGCGCAGGCTGAGGCCCTCATCGGCGAATTCACCGGCGGCGACGCCGGCGTGCGCGCTTCGCTCGACAGCGCCGTGCGGACGCAGCCGGAAGATGCCTATGCCGCGTGGGGCATCTCGCCCGAGCTGGGGGCTTACTACGCCAGGGTGATGAGCGCGCACGGGTGCGGCTGACAGGAACAGGGCGCGGGCGATACGGCCCGCGCCTTGCTCTCCCGCCCGGCAAAGCCGCTGCTCCCGCAATCGGGTGGAAAAGAGGGCGGCCTTTTCCGCTCTGCCGTCAAATGTTTCCGTCCCGGCCCGCGGCCCCGCCTGCTCTTTCTTCCAAACGCCGATCCCCGCTCATGCACCTGCCCAGCTCCAATCGCCAGCCCAGCGCCTCGCGCCGCGCGTTCGTCAAAACAGCCTGCTGCTCGGCGGTGCTGGCATCGCTGGGTCTGACGGTGGGCTGCGACGGCGGCGCGGAGGGCGGCGCGGCTGAGCCGCCCCCGCCCGGCAGCGGCATCACGCTGGGCAGCAACACGATCACGCTCGACCTGACGGGTACGCAGGCGAGCAAGGTGGCGGTGGCCGGCGGCGTGCTGTTCATCCCGCAGGCGCAGGCCATGGTCGTCAACGACGCGGGCACGCTTCGGGCCTTTGCGAGCGTGTGCACGCACGAGGCGTGCGACATTACCCGCTTTGCGGAAGCGCGCTTTACCTGCCCGTGCCACGGCTCTCAGTTCGACGCGCAGGGGCGCGTCACGCGGGGCCCAGCCACGCGCAACCTGACGGCTTTCGCCGTCGAGCGGGCGGGCAACACCGTCACCATCACCAAAGCCTGAGGGCTGACTATGAGAGGGTTTCTCGCGTCCCTGCTGGCATTGCTGCTCGTGGCAAGTGGCGCACGGGCGGAAGTAGCCGGAAAAGCGCGGGTCGGTCTGGCCCATTCAGCAGGCGTGACTGCCTTGCCCGCGCCGGGACGTGTGGCAGCGCGGATAGGGTTTGCCCCTGCCTTCGACGTGCCTTCGCGGCCAGTGGCGCCCGCGCCGCTGAACCCGTCTGCCGGAATTTTCGACACGCCGACATGGGCGGGGCGGGACAGCCTGCCGGAGGGAATGACGCTGCTGGCGCGGGCGTTGTGGGGCCGCAGCGGCATCGTCCGCACGCTCGGCCTGGCCCCCTCGTCTCGCCGTGCCGAACTCAGGTTGCGCCGCACGATGCTGGGCCTGCACCAGCGCCTGGCGCTCGTCACCCTCGGCACGTTCACGACGCAGGTGGTGCTGGGCGAACTGATGGCCGCCAATCCTGCCCGATACCACGAAAGCCTCCACCCGGCACACCGCACGCTGGGCTACACCACCTGGGGCCGGCTGAACGAGCGGCGCGACAACGCCAGCCTGTCGCTCTCTGCGCCGCCCGCACGGCGCTACAGTCGGGGCGCGAGTGCGCTCAACATCCACCGCGCCCTCGCCGCTGTCCACTTTACCGGCATGATGCTGATGCCGTGGCTGGGCCGCCGCCTCGCAGGGGCAGGCAACGACTACGACCACCGCCTTGCACAGCACCGCTGGGTAGGG
Source organism: uncultured Rhodothermales bacterium (assembly GCA_965365405.1). Classification (GTDB taxonomy): domain Bacteria; phylum Bacteroidota; class Rhodothermia; order Rhodothermales; family BA12; genus CBDUCD01. The sequence goes on from CBDUBO010000015.1 coordinate 3,535, forward strand.
CGCGTCACCTACGGGGCGTATCTGGGCGCGTTCGCCACCATCCTCCTGGCTCACTGACCTGCGGGGTTTCCATGGAAAAACGCCTCCTGATGGCCGCGATGGGGGTTACCCTCCTCGCTGCCGCTCTGACTACCCCGCTGGCCGCGCAGCAGGCGGTTTCGCTCGACGCTTCGAGCACGCTGTCCTACACGGGCCGCCACCCGGCGCATAGCTGGACGGGCACGAGCCGACAGGTGACGGGCACGTTGACCTTCGACCCGGCCCGGCCCGCGCAGACGCGCATTACGGTCGTGGTACCCGTCGAGAGTTTCGACAGCGGCAATGCCAGTCGCGATTCCAACATGCTCGACGCCGTGGAAGTGGAAGATTACCCGGAGGTGCGCTTCGAAGGGACTACCGTCGAAGTCGTGGAGTGGGCTCCGACGGCAGAAGGCTACGCGGGCATGCTGCGCGTGCGCGGGCAACTCACCTTCCACGGCCGCACCAACCTTGTCGAGATGCTTGTGGCGGTGCGCGTCGTGGGGAGCCGCTTCGAGGCCGAGGCCCGGTTTTCCATCACGCTGTCGCGCTACGACGTGAAGCGCCCGCGCCTGCTGTTCCGCGCCATAGACGACGCCATCGAACTGGAGGCGCACCTGGTGGCCGGGTTGCGGTAACGCGGCGGGAAAGCGGCAGCGGTGGGGGATGAACCTCCCGGCGCGGCGTCCGTTGCGGGGCGCTCAGTTATCCGTCCCGCCGTGGAGCCTGCTGCCCTCCGTTCCGACCCCAGCGTGCTCACGCACTATACCCGCCGCCCGCGCGAGCGCTACGGGCTGCACGGGCTGCTGTTCGTGCTCACGTTTGTCTGCACCACGCTCATGGGCGGGCTGTGGGCCGGGCGCGACCTGCTCTACGCCGCCGACGCCTGGATGGCGTGGCCCGACCTGGGCCTCTTTATCGGCCCGTCGTATCTGCTCGACGGACTCCGCTTCTCGGTTCCGTTTCTTCTGTTCCTGACCGTTCACGAGTTCGGCCACTACTTTGCCGCGCGGCGTCACCGCGTCTCGACCTCGCTGCCGTTCTACATCCCGGTGCCTTTCGGCATCGGCACGCTGGGAGCCGTCATCGCCATCCGCGAGCCCATTCCCACCACGCGCAAGCTGTTCGACGTGGGCGCGGCGGGGCCGCTGGCGGGCTTCGTCGTCGCCCTCGGCGCCCTCGTGTGGGGACTTGCCACGCTGCCCGGGCTGGACTACCTCCAGGCCATGCCCGGCCACGAGTGGATTCTGGACTACATCGCCCGGCACGGCGCCTACCCCGCCCACGCGCCCGCCGGCACCGACCCGCTGCGCGTGGGGCCGACGCTGCTGTTCACCTTTCTGGCACGCCTTTTCCCCAACGTGCCGCCCACCTTCGAGCTGTACCACTTTCCCGTCCTGTTCGCCGGCTGGATGGGCCTCTTTTTCACCGCCCTCAACCTGCTGCCCGTGGGCCAGCTCGACGGCGGCCACGTCGTGTACAGCCTGTTCGGGCCGCGCCTGCACGCCCGCATCGCCCGCGCCACCGTGCTCGTGCTGATGCTGTCGGGGGGCATCGGGCTGGCGGCGTACGCGGTGCCCCTGATCGAGGCTTGGCAGGCAGGGGCAGGCGTGGCCACGTGGATCGGGCTGGCGGCCTTTTACGCACTTCTGCTGCGCCCGATGTTCGGGCCGTCGCCGCGCGTAGTGCTGCCCGTTGCCGGTGGATTGCTGGCACTGGCCGCCCTCGCCGTGTGGCTGGGCCCGCCGGTGACGCAGTACGCGCATGGCCCGTGGCTCATCTGGGCCGTGCTGCTGGTGCGCTTCGTGCGCGTGGATCATCCGCCCGTGCTCCGTCCGGAAAGGCTCACGCCCGCGCGCCGCGTGCTGGCCGTCGTGTGCCTGGTGCTGCTGGCCCTCTGCTTCATCCCCGCACCCATCCAGGGCGGGCTGTGAGGTTGGAGATTTGAGATTGAAGGTCGGTCATTCGCCATCGCCCATTCACGCATTGCCCACTGCTCATTGCCCATTCCCCCTTCCCCTCCCATGAAACTCGCCACCTGGAACGTCAACTCCGTCCGCGCCCGCCACGACCGCCTGATGGCGTTTCTCGAACGCGAAGCGCCGGACGTAGTGTGCCTCCAGGAGACGAAGGTGACGGACAAAGACTTTCCCTTTGAGGCGCTTCAGGAAGCAGGCTACCACGCGGCCACCCACGGGCAGCGCACGTACAACGGTGTGGCGATTCTGAGCAAGACACCGCCCGAAAACGTGCTGGCAGGTTTTTCGGATGAGGACGAGGAGGACGCGCAGACCCGCCTGCTGGCGGCAACGATAAACGGCGTGCGCGTGATTTCGGCGTACTTCCCCAACGGGGCGTCCGTCGGCTCGGACAAGTGGGCGTACAAGCTCGCGTGGATGGCGCGGCTACGGGCGTATCTCGAAACGCTCGACCCGAAAGCTCCAGCCGTGCTGTGCGGCGACTTCAACGTGGCTCCCGAGGACGCCCGCGACGTGGCGTTTCCCGAACAGTGGAAAGGCTCTGTGCTCACCCACGCCGATGCCCGCGCCGCGCTCGAAGCGATCCGCGCCTGGGGTTTCCTCGACGCCGTGCGCCTGCACCATCATGCCGCCGGGCCCTACACGTGGTGGGACTACCGCAGCCTCGGCTTTGTCCGTAACGATGGCCTGCGGATAGACCACGTGTACATCACCGCGCCGCTCGCGCCGCGCTGCACCGATGCCTACGTGGACCGCGACGAGCGCAAAGGGGAGAAGCCCAGCGACCACGCACCTGTTCTGGTTATCCTCGGCTGATCTTTGGTGCGCCGTTGGCGCATCAGAACGTTGGCGCGAGCGACGGAGGCGAGGCGGCGAACTACCGGTCGCAAATCCTTACAAATAAGGAAATAACGTGCCTGATCCGAGTGAGCCCGTGGCTACCTATCACGTGATCACGGCATGGCACAGCGCCTTGTGATCACCTGAATGGCGGAATTACGTGATAGACATAGCGGGCCAAGTCCGTTACATTCTAAGCGGCTCTCCGGTCACGTCCCTCTCTCTGTTTCTCTGATCGCCATGACCATTCGTTCCTCTGCAGGTGCAGCCACGCTGCTGTGCCTCGTTGCTCTGTCGGCTTTTTCGCCGGTTCACAGCGCCCAGGCGCAGTCTGCATTCACCGTGCAAGAAGGTGCCACGACCCTGCTCGACGTACTCAAAGACGGACGCGTGGGCGTGGGGCTGGTAGACGCCGCACGCTTCAACGTGGTGTCCGGCTCGCTCACCGACCGTGCGGGCTACTTTCAGCTTACCAATGCCGACAACACCGCCGATGCCCTGGAAGTGATCACGGTGGGCCTGGGCCGCGCCGGGCGCTTCGAGGTGGACAATGGCAGCAACAGCACGACGGCGCTGCACGCCCGCACCAACGGGATGGGCCAGGCCGGTTTCTTTGGTATCTATAACCCCGCCAACAACGCGCCTGCGCTTCACGGCCGTACCGACGGTAGCGGCGTCGGCGTCTTTGGCCGCACCTATGGCACCGGCCACGCCGCTCAGTTCGGCACCGAGAACCCCAACAACACCTTCCCGACGGTGGACATCTACTCCGACGGCCAGGGCGACGGCCTGCTCGTGCGCCACAACGGGCTGCGCACAGCCGGCGCGTTTCTCGTCGAGAACGCCGCCAACGAGCACCACGGCGTGTACGCCTCCACCGTTGGCATCGGCTCAGCGGGTGGATTCGAGATTGCCAACGCCGACAGCGAGGCTCCCGCGCTCCACGCCTCCACCACCGGTACGGGCGACGCGGCCACCTTCAACATAGACAACGCGGCGAGCAGTGCAGCCGCCGTGCGCGCCGAAACCAACGGCACCGGCAGCGCGGGCAACTTCGTCACGAACAACACGGCCAACACTTCCCCAACCGTTCACATCACAACCGATGGCGACAGCGACGGCATCCTCGTGCAGCACAACGGCACTTGGTCGGCGGCCGCTTTTCTGGTCCAGAATCCGGCCAACGACCGCCACGCCGTGTACGCCTCAACGGCCGGCACAGGGTGGGCGGGTGAATTCAAGATCGAGAATCAGGCCAATACCAACCCGGCGCTACGGGCGGAGACCAATGGCGATGGGGCCGCGCTCCACGCCGAGCAGGCCGGCACCGGCTGGGGCTTCCGCCTCAACGTCTCGAACGTCAACAACACCCGCGAAGCCATGCGCGCCACGACAAACGGGCAAGGACTCGCCGGGTACTTTGGCCAGTTCAACCCCAACAGCACCGCCCGCGCCGTGTACATCCGGCAGATGGGATTGGGCGACGGCTTCATGGTGAACCAGGCCGGTGCATCGGGCGACATCGCTGTCTTCCAGAGCAACGACGCCGATGTGGCCCGCATCGACAAGAATGGCACAGGCTACTTCAACGGCGGCACCCAGAGCAGCGGCGCCGACGTTGCCGAGGCGTTCGCCGTCGAGGGCCTGCGCGCCGCTTATGAACCGGGTGACGTGCTCGTGATCTCGACGCGCACCGACCGCACCGTCGAAAAGAGCTGGGAAGCCTATTCGACGCTCGTGACGGGCGTATTTGCCACCAAGCCCGGCGTGCTGCTCACCGAGCGTAGCCTGGACGAAAGCCTCGAAGACCTGGTGCCGATGGGCGTCGTGGGCGTCATCCCCACCAAAGTCACGGGCGAGGGCGGCCCCATCAAGCGTGGCGACCTGCTCGTGACGAGTTCGACGCCGGGCCACGCCATGAAGGCCGACCCCTCGAAGCTGGGCTTCGGCATGGTACTGGGCAAAGCGCTGGAAAACTTCGACGGACAAGGCGCGGGCCTGATCAAAGTCCTCGTCAACGTCAAATAGACGCGGGCTTCGGCCCCGTCCAAATCCAGACGGCCATGTTTTCTGATTTGCTAACTCGCGGCAGACGCCGCGCAGCATTGCTGCTTGTAGCCCTGCTGCTGCCCATTGCCCTCCGCGCCCAGACCTCCGTCGTGATCGCCTCCGGCTCTACCGTTTCTGGGGCAGGCGGCGACCTCGTCGTGGGCGGCTCGTGGAACAACCAGGGCACGTTCCAGCCCGGCACGGGCTCGGTGACGTTTGCCGGCGGCGACGCCGCCACCATCACCGACGCCAGCGGCGCGGCCACGTTCAACGTGCTGCGGGTGGACAAGACGGGCGGCACCCTCGCCCTCAACGCGCCCGTCACCGTTACCCAGGCCCTCGCCCTCGCCGGCGGCACGCTCGACAACAGCGCGCAGGGTGTCACGCTCGCGCCCACGGCCACGCTCGTGCCCGCAGGCGGGCAGGTGGCGCAGACACCCACGTTTACCGGCCCGGTCGAGATCACGTACGGTGGCACAGACCCCGTGGTGACGGGCACCGAACTACCTGCTACGGTAGATCGGCTCACCATTGCCAACCCGGCAGGCGTGACGCTCACGCGCAGCCTCACCATCGGCGACTCGCTCGTGGTGACGGCGGGAAGCCTGCTACTGGGCGGCTCAGTCGTCACCCTCGACGCCGACGCCGGGTTGCGGGAAGCGGACGGGGCGACGGTAGTGGGTGCGAGCGGCTACCTGGAAACGACGCGCGTGCTCAACGCGCCTTCGGGCCAGATCGCCGGACTCGGCATTGCGATCAACTCGGCGGCCAACCTGGGCAGCACGACGGTCCGGCGCGGGCACGCGCCGCAGACGGGCACGGGCCTCCAGATCGCCGAGCGCTACTTCGACATCCTGCCCAGCAACAACAGCGGGCTCGATGCCACGCTGGCCTTCAGCTACGACGAAGATGAGTTGAACGGGATAAGCGAAACGAACCTCACTCTGCTCCGCTCGACGGACAACGGCGCGACGTGGACGGTGCGCGGCGGCACGGCGAACCCGGCCAACAACACGGTCACGCTGTCCGGCATCGACGCCTTCTCGCGCTGGAGCGTGGGGCAGGAGGCGCAAGCGCTCACCGCCTCGGCGCTGCTCGCGGGCGCGTACAACGGGACGGACATGAACACCGCGCTCAGCGCCGTGCTGCCGCAGACTGATCCGTACGTGGGTACGGCCAGCGTCGCCGCGGCAGACTTCTTTACCGCCACCCCGGCCGGTCAGCGTGTGGTGGACTGGGTGCTCGTCAAGTTGCTCAGTGGCAGCCCGGCCAGTCCGCCCATGGCGGTCGTCGCCACCGCTCCCGCCCTTCTACTCGACGACGGTTCCATCGTGGGCGTGGACGGCACGGGCGCGCTCATCATCCCCGCTCCGGCGGGCACGTACCACGTCGTCGTCCAGCACCGCAACCACCTCGCCGTGATGAGCGCGAGTCCCGTGACGTTCGCGGCGGGCGCGGGCGCGTGGAACTTCACGACGGCAGCGGGGCAGGCCTACGGCACCGACGCGCTGCAAAGCCTGGCGGGCGGACGCTTCGGCCTGTGGCCCGGCGACGCCACCGGCAACGGGCAGGTGAAGTACAGCGGAGCCGGCAACGACCGCGGCCTGCTGCTCACCCGCACTGTTACGCTCACCGGCACCGCGGCGGGCTATTTCCCGGAAGACCTCAACCTCAACGGGCAGGTCAAATACAGCGGTGCGGGCAACGACCGGGGCGTCATCCTCCAGACCACCGGCACCCTCACCGGCACGCGCACCACGCAGGTGCCTGCTCACTGATGCCGCGCCTCTATTTCACAAAGCTACCCTCTGTACCCATGCTTCGTTTTTCCACACTCGCGCTGCTGGCAGCCTTGCTCGTTCTCCCTGCCGCCCAGGCGCAGACCGTGCAGGCTGGTCTGTTCTACGACGGCAACACGCAAACGCTTTCCATCCGCCTCAAACCCGACGCCGGCATTTCCGGGGCGTTCTCGAACGTCGTCTTCACGCTACGCTACCCGGCCTCCAGCCCGCTTACGCTGGGCCCGCCTCAGGGCAGCTACGGCGTCATCCGCGACGCAGGGCCGGCTACGTCGGGCAGCTACCGCTACGAGATCTTTGCCGCCACGCCCAACGTCGTCGTGAACTGGACGGCGGGGCAGGAGGTGGAGATCGCCACCATCGCCGTGACGGGCGGCACGACGGAGCTCGTCGAGATCGCGCCGCAGCAGTTCACGACAGCAGGCCAGGGCGACTACTACTTCGAAATAAACGGCTTCGACCAGACGAACTACGCCACGCCGTATTACGCGGGCTCGGCCACGCTGCCCGTCGAGTTGACGGCGCTGGAAGCCCTCCATAGCCATGCCGGCGTGGTCGTCCGATGGGAAACGGCCAGTGAAACCAACAACGCGGGCTTCTCCGTCGAGTACCGTGCAGCAGCCGCGGAAGCGCTCTGGCAGACGGCGGGCTTCGTCGAAGGCAATGGCACGACCGCCGAAGCACAGCAGTACGCGCACACCGTAGCCGGGCTCGTCCCCGGCGCGTACCGTTTCCGCCTGAAACAGGTGGACTTCGACGGCACCGAGCACCTCTCGCCCGAGGTCGAAGTGCAGGTCGAGATGGACGCGCCGTTCCTGCTTGCACCCGTCCATCCCAACCCGTTCCACACGGCGGCACGCCTCACGTTTGCCGTGCGCGCCCCTGTGCCCGTGACGCTCGCGCTCTACAACGCCCTCGGCCAGCAGGTGCGGACGCTTTACAGCGGCACCCCGGAGGCGGGTCAGGCCCAGACCGTTCGCCTGGAGGGGGCCGATCTGCCCAGCGGCCTCTACTTCGTCCGCCTCACCGGGCCCGGCATCCTCGCCACTCGCCAGCTCACGCTTGTCCGATAGGCTTTCGCTGCCGTTCTTCCTCCCGCGAAAGGCCGCCTTTCTGCCTGCGCAGAAGGGCGGCCTTTCGCTGCCGCGCGGCGCAGCAGGACGGGTGCGAGCGCAACTTTCCTTGCGGCGTCACGCTATCTTGCGCGCCACCGACGACGCAATCTCCCCTTTCTATCATGTCCAAAGTCATCCGGTACATGCCCGAAATTCAGGGCGACGAGCAGCTCCACGTCGCCCAGCTGATCAAGGACATGACCGACGAGCAGGCAGAGCACTTCGCGCACGTGTACCGCACGCGGCGCAAAGAACCTACCACGACGCTCATCCTGGCTCTCGTCGGGCTTTTCGGCGTGGCCGGCATTCAGCGTTTCTACCTCGATAGCGTCGGGTTGGGCATCCTCTATCTGCTCACCGGAGGGCTGTGCGTGATCGGCACCATCGTGGACGCCGTCAACTACAAGAGCCTGACGGCCAAGTACAACATCCGGCAGGCGCAGGAGGTGGCCCTCCTCATCCGGGGCACTTTTGGTGAAGCGCCCCCGCAGTTGCCGGAATGAAGGCTGCACCGCGCCTGTGACGGTACTGTAACAGGCACGTTGTATTTCCGCGGTCCGCTTCGGATATTGGGTGTTCTGCCCGGCTCTTCGGGCGCTCCCGTTCCGGAAATCTGTTCAGCCCTTCCCAACGATCATGAGTTACGACAACGGCGCGTATCGAGACAACCGTGACCGCCGCAGCGGCGATTCGTACGGCAACCGCGACGCGCGCCCGCGCGAAGGACGGCGCGATTCCGACGGCGAGCGCGAACGCGACGAGGTGTATTCCAAACGCGTTCCCGCTGGCAAGCGCACCTACTTCTTCGACGTGAAGACGACGCGCTCCGGCGAGGACTTCTTCCTCACCATCACCGAGAGCAAGCGCAGCCACGACGGCCGCTACGAGAAGCACAAGATTTTCCTCTATAAAGAGGACTTCGGCAAGTTCATCAACGCCCTCCACGAGGTCGTGGGCCATGTGCGCGACGAATACCTGCCCGACTACGAGTTCCGCAGCATGCCCGAACTGAACGTCGTTCCGCAGGAAGGCGACGACGTGTACGAGGACGAAGACGACGCCTGAGCACGTCTCCCGCCTCCCCTTTTCTCGACGCCCCGACGCACTTGCTGCGCCCGGGGCGTTTTTTTGGGTAACGGTCAATTCGTCAATTGCTAATCGTCGCGGAGGCACAGAAGCAGCCGTTGGCCATTGGTAGCGACCTGCTGAACGTTGCCTCTTGTTTATGCTCCCTATCGTTCCCCTGCGCGACATCGAACAGCGCCTCGCCGCGGTGCTGTCGCGCCAGGCATCGTTCAGCCCAGAGGTGGACCGCGCCGTGCGCGACGTGCTCAGCGCGGTAGCGGCCGGGGGCGACCGTGCGGTGCTGGACTTTTCCGAACGTTTCGACGGCGTGCGCCCGCCCGCGCTGCGCGTGCCCACTGAAGCGCTGGAGACTGCTGCCCGCAGCATGGACGCCGACCTGCGCCGCATCGTCGAAAAGGCGGCGGTCAACATCCGCCGCTTCCACGAGCACCAGCGCGAGAAGTCGTGGTACGTGGACGAGCCCGACGGCGTCGTGCTGGGCCAGCGCATCCTGCCGCTCGAAAGGGCGGGCCTGTACGTGCCCGGCGGCACGGCCTTCTACCCGTCGAGCCTGCTCATGAATGCCATTCCGGCGCAGGTGGCGGGTGTCGAGGAAATCCACGTGGTGTCGCCACCCAAAAAGGAGAACGGCGGGCTGCCTACCCCTCTCGTGCTGGCCACGGCCCACCTGCTGGGGCTGACGAACGTTTATGCCGCCGGGGGTGCGCAGGCCATTGCGGCGCTCGCCTACGGCACCGAAACGATTCCGCGCGTGGACAAGATTGTGGGGCCGGGCAACGCCTACGTCGCCTCGGCCAAAAAACAGGTGTACGGGCAGGTCGCCATTGACGCCGTGGCCGGGCCGAGCGAGATCGTCGTGCTGGCGGACGCGGACGCGGACGCGACGTTTGCCGCCGCCGACCTTTTGTCGCAAGCCGAGCACGACGAGCGGGCCTCGGCCATCCTCGTCACGCCCAGCCAAGCACTTGCCGAGCGCGTCCAGGCCGAAGTATCGCGCCTTGCCGCGCGCCTGAGCCGCCGCGAAACCGTCGAGGCCGCGCTGCGCGACTATGGCGCGTGCGTCGTCACCACCACGCTCGACGAAGCCGTCGCGCTCGTCAACCGGCTGGCGCCCGAACACCTCGAACTGCTCGTGGCCGACCCCTGGCGCGTGCTCACGCAGATCCGACACGCCGGAGCCGTTTTCCTGGGGCCGTACGCCTCCGAACCCGTAGGCGACTATTTTGCCGGCCCCAACCACGTGCTGCCCACGGGCGGCACCGCCCGCTACGCCTCGGCCCTGGGGGTTCACGACTTCGTGCGACGCCAGTCCATCATCCACTACACCGAGCGCCGCCTCCGCCAGACGGGCGCCGACATTGCCCGCTTCGCCGACGCCGAGGGCCTCGACGCCCACGCACTCGCCATCCGGGTGCGGCTGGAGCGGCTGGAAGCTGGAGGGTAGCGGTTGGAGGCTACTGCACCAATCCCACTCTCCAACCACAAACCTCTATTTCACCCCCGATGAACGTCGCTGCCGAACCGACCGAGCGCCTGGACGCGGCCCTCGCTGCCGTCCGCGAGGCCGTCCGCCGCGAGCACCCGTACCATGTGGGCAGCGCGCCCGACGTGGAGGCCAAGCTCAACCAGAACGAAAGCCCGTTCGATCTGCCCGAAAGTCTCAAGCGCGACCTGCTGGAGCGTTTTCTCGCCATCCCCTTCAACCGCTACTCGGCCGAGCAGCCCGAAGCGCTCAAGGCCGCCCTGGCCCATAAATTGGGCGTCGGAGCCGATCAGGTCATCGTCGGCAACGGCTCGAACGAGCTGACCGCCTCGCTGGGACTGACGTTTATCGAGCAGGGTACGGCGGTGGTGCTGCCGCGCCCGATGTTCGCGCTCTACGAGAAGACCGTCCACCTGTACGGTGGCCGCGTTGTCGGCATCGCGCCACGCGCCGACCTCACGTTCGACGCCGAAGCGATCCTCGACGCCGTGGTGCGCGAGCGCCCCGCGTTGACGGTGCTGACGACGCCCAACAACCCGACCGGTCTGGAGATGACGCCCGGAGAGATCGAAGCCATCGCGCAGGCCGCGCCCGGCGTCGTGCTCGTGGACGAGGCGTACAGCGAGTTTTCCGACCAGCCGAGCGCACTTGCGCTGCTGGAGCGCCTGCCCAACGTGGTTGTGATGCGGACTTTTTCCAAGGCAATGGGGCTGGCAGGCCTGCGCGTGGGCTACCTGGTGGCGCACCCGCGCCTGGCGGCCGAGATAGTCAAGCCCCGGTTGCCCTTCATGGTGGACCGGCTGGCTGAGCAAACGGCCCTTCTGCTGCTCGAACACGAAAACTTGGTAGCCGAGCGCGCGGCCTTTCTCAAGGCGGAAGCGCAGCAGTTGTACCAAGAACTGCGGGCGCGGCCCGGCGTCGAGGCCGTGCCGACGGCGGCCAACTTCCTGCTTTTCCGCACGGCGGCAGGCCCTGCCGAGCTGGTGGCGGCGCTGGCTGCACAGGGTGTGCTGGTGCGCAGCATGGCCGGCTATCCGGAGCTTCCGCGCTTCGTCCGCGTCAGCGCCGGAACCAGAGTCGAGAACAGGCAATTTCTGGCCGCGTTAGACTGCGTCCTCACTACGATGGGAAACTGACCGCTCTGCGGATCTGCGTGCCAGCATGGAATTTATTCAGGTAGAAATCCTCACCCTCTCGACCTACCCTACGTCCGGCAACGGCTACGCGCTCGTGCTGGGGGAGGTGGAGAGCAACCGGCGGCTGCCCATCGTCATCGGCTCGTTCGAGGCCCAGGCCATCGCCTTCGAGCTGGAGAAAATCCACCCACCGCGCCCGCTCACGCACGACCTCTTCCGCAACGCCCTGGAAGCGTTCGGCGTCGAGGTGACGGAC
>CBDUBO010000016.1:0-14676 GCA_965365405.1 uncultured Rhodothermales bacterium
CAAAAAAAGGCGGCAGGCCCCACCACAAAGCCTGCCGCCGACGGGCGTTGGATCACTATGTATGGCCCGCCCCTCCACCGTGCGCAGTATTGCCCTCTGGCGCACGGCGAGGATCACCTTGCCGGAGTTATCGGCGCAGGAGGTGCTTTTTATATCGTAAGCGCGAAAAAAGTCCGAAAGGGGTCATGGGGTCTGAGATTTTTCGCATCAGACACACGGGGAGACGAAGAATGACTTCGGGAGCAAAAAAAACAAAAGGCGGCAACAGGGCTATCCCACAATCCGGGGATATTGACCCATCTTCTGCCTAGCCTGCACACCAGCGCCCCTCTTCTTTTGCTTGCTGCCCATGCGACTGCTCCTGCCCCTCGCGTTTCTGCTCGCCGCCTGCTCGTCGCAGGCCCAGCAGCCTTCCATTCTCGATTCTGGCGGTCCGCTGAATCCCGAACAGGCCGCCTACGACGTCACGTTCTACGCCCTCGACCTGACCATTGACCCGCAGGCACGCACCCTCCGGGGCACGGCCGCAGTGCACGCGACGTTTGTGCATCCGCACGATGCGCTCGTGCTCGACCTCGACACGCTGCTTGCTGTGGAAAGCGTCGTAGATGCGGCGGGGGTCCCTCTCGCCTTCCACCGCGACGCGGGCCGCCTTCGGATCAGCCTGGGAGGCACGCAGCAGCCCGGCACGCCCGCAGTGGTGCACATCGCGTACGGCGGCGCGCCCCGTGTGGCCCGCAATGCGCCCTGGGACGGCGGTTTCGTGTGGGCCACAACCGAGGCGGGGCAGCCCTGGATTGCTACGGCGGTGCAGGGCGAAGGGGCCGACCTGTGGTGGCCCTGCAAAGACCATCCCTCCGACGAGCCGGACTCGATGGCAATTTCCATCACGGTGCCCGCTGGCCTCGTGGTGGCCACGAACGGAAAGCTACGCGGACGGCAGTCCGTGCCAGGAGGCACGCGCTACGACTGGTTCGTCTCCACGCCTATCAACAACTACGGCGTCGCGCTCAACATCGCGCCGTACCGCGAACTGGCAGGTACCTTCACGAGCACCACGGGCGAAGAGGTGCCGCTATTTCTGTGGGTAACGCCCGACCGCGCCGACCGCGCGCCTTGGCTGTTTGAAGAGATGAAGCGTCACCTCGACTTTTACGAGCGGACGCTGGGGCCGTACCCCTTCCGCGCCGACAAGTACGGCGTGGCGCACACGCCTCACCTGGGCATGGAGCACCAGAGCATCATCGCCTACGGCAGCGACTTCGACGCCGATCCAGATGGCTTCGACTGGCTCCACCACCACGAACTGGGCCACGAGTGGTGGGGCAACCTGGTGACGGCGTGGGACTGGCGCGACTTCTGGATTCACGAGGGATTTTGCACCTATATGCAGGGCCTCTATGCCGAGGAACTGGAGGGCGAGGCCGGGCTGGCGCAGCAACTCGGCAAGTGGCAAAACATCCAGAACGAGCGCCCCATCGCGCCCAGAGAATGGCGTTCCACGGACGGGGCGTACAACCTCGACATCTATTACAAAGGGGCCCGCGTGCTGCACGCGCTGCGCTTTCTGGTGGGCGACGAGGCCTTCCGGCGGTCGCTGCGCCGCTTCGCCTACCCATCGCCCGAATGGGAACGCCGCACCGACGGCACGCAGACCCGCTTCGTGACGACGGACGATTACGTGGCGCTCGTCAACCAGCTTTCCGAGCAGGACGTGTCGTGGTTTTTCGAGGTGTACGTGCGCCAGGCGGCGCTGCCACGACTCCGCGTTCGGCGCGAAGCGCAGGCGCTCCACCTGCAATGGGACGTGCCGGAGGATCTGCCTTTCCCGATGCCCGTCGAGGTGGAGGTGGACGGTACGCGGAAGCGCGTAGAAATGCCGGACGGCAGCGCCACCGTGCAGGTCCCGGCAGGAGCCGAGGTCGAGGTAGATCCGCGCCGGTGGCTTCTGCGGGCTGAGTAGGTGCGCCGCGCAGGTGCGCCATTCACCCGGTAGTGCACAAGCAAGCACGCTCCCTCTCTATGTGCCGGAGGCAGACGCACCTTTGTGCCGGAAGTCTTTGTATAGTCGCGTGCGTCGTCGTAAAGGACTTCGAATGCATGTGATTAGGTTGTATTGGACACCCATCTCACTTGCTCTATTCGCCGCACGCGATAGATTGAAGAGCAATCACCAGACCTCCTTCCCCCATGAAACGTGCTACCGTTCCTCTCCTCATCACCCTTCTTGCGCTGTCTGCAGGGATTGACCGTGCACAGGCGCAGTGCGTCCAGAACCAGGGCGACCTGACGGCCGAGCTGCTCATTGATGGCGGCAACTCCGACGGCACGTTCACCTACGTCTGGGCCATCACCTTCGACAGTGAGACGGCTTGGATCACTGACGTGTGGTTTCAGAGTTCGGGCGCGGTCGTGACGAGCCCCTCCGTGGCTACTGTTGGCACGACGTGGTCGTACGTGCGGGTCAATCCGGCACCGGGTACCACCTATCCTGCCGAACACTTCACCTACCAGTCGGGCCTGAAGCTGCAGCGCTTCCTCACCACCCGCCGCGTGATCACGTTCGCCTACACCACCACCTTCACCGATCCGGTGCAGGTGCGGGCGCGCGACAACCTGGGCAACCTGTACACGCTCGGGTTCAACAGCTCCTCGTGCGGCAACCTGCCCGTCGAACTGACCGCCTTCGACGTGCGCGCCGACGGCGACCGGGCCGTGGCGCACTGGGAAACGGCCAGCGAAACCAACAACGCGGGCTTCTCGGTGCAGGTGCGCCCGGAAGGGGCCGCCGCGTTCACCACACTTGGCTTCGTGGGCGGAGCCGGCACGACGGCTGAGGCGCAGCGCTACCGCTACGACACCGAGACGCTCGCGCCGGGCCGCTACGTATTCCGTCTGGAGCAGGTGGACTTCGACGGCAGCACAGCCTTCAGCCCGGAGGTGGCCCTCGAAATCGCCACGGACGGCCCGATGTTTGTCCACCCGTTCACGCGGGCCGTGCAGGGCAACACGCAGATCCGATTCTCCGTCTCGCGTGCCGACTACGTGCAGGCGCAGGTGTTCAACGTGCTGGGCCAGCAGCTGGCCGAACTCTACAACGGGCCCGTAGCAGGTGGCGAAACCGTGAGCGCCACGCTTGATGCTTCGAACCTACCCGCAGGCGCGTACTTCCTGCGCTTCCAGGGCCGTGCGTTCCAGCACACCGAGCGCGTGACGGTCGTCCGCTAAACGCGGTACTAAACGCTGTTGACTGGCAGGGCGGGCCTTCCCGATGGGGAAGGCCCGCCCTCGTCTTTTTTCCAACCTTAAGCCCTTACAGCCCCAGACGATAAAGGCTCTGCACCCCCAGCCTTTTCAGCTATGCAGAGCCACTTTCGGACCGTCGGGCTGTTGCTCGCGCTTGCGGCCCTTTTCAGCCCCACCCTGCGCGCCCAGGAGCTTGCACCTGCCGCGTCGCCCGTCACCATCCGCGCGGCATCGCTCCGCGCCCAGGCCAGTCTCGAAGCGGCCCGCCACGAGGCCGACGCGCTGTCAGTCGAGCACCTGCGCGAGCGGCTGGACGTGCCCGCGACGTTTGAAACCGCCCACGGGGTCTTTGCGCTCGTGCGGGCCGAAAATGGGCGGCCCGTGTACGTGCAGACGCTGGCTGGCGTGGCCTCCCCTGTTTTCCTGCCTACGGTCCCGGCCACCGGCACCACCTACACCGGCCAGGGTGTTCAGGTGGGCGTGTGGGACGGCGGCATCCCGCGCCGCACCCACCAGGAGTTGAGCGGACACCTGAACGTCGTGGATCAGATGGCCGCGGTGCAGGCGCACGCCACGCACGTCGCGGGCATCATCGGCGGTAGTGGCGTGGACGCGCAGGCACGTGGCCTCGCCCCGGACGCCGGCCTCGTGGCCTACGACTGGGGGCGCGACCGCATGGAGATGATCGCTGCCGCCACCAACGGGCTTCGCCTTTCCAACCATTCGTACGGACAGGTCTATGGATGGGTCTTCAACCCCCGCGGCGACGGCCGGTGGGCGTGGCTGGGCGATCCTTCGGTAGATGCGCAGCAGGACACGCGCTTCGGGCAGTACGACTGGCTCTCTTCCGCCTGGGACGGGATCGCCTACGACGCGCCCTACTACCTGATGGTGAAGGCGGCCGGCAACGACCGGGGCGAAGGCCCGGCACCCGGCACCGAGCACTGGATCATCGATCCCGTCGCCAGCCAGTGGGTGCTCTCGACCGCCGTGCGCGACCGTGACGGTGGCGCAGACGGGTTCGACACCATCCTCGACGCCGGCAACGCTAAAAACGTGCTCACTGTAGGCGCACTGGGCGGCGGCCTCACCCTCAGCAACAGTGCCTGGGGCCCGACCAACGATGGTCGCATCAAGCCCGACGTGACCGCCCACGGCTCCCAGGTGTATTCGGCCACTTCGGACAGCGACCAGAGCTACGCGGTGCTGAGCGGCACCTCGATGGCGGCGGCCACCGCTACCGGCACGGCAGCCCAGTTGCTCCAGGTCGAAGCGCACCGCGCGCCCACGCAGCCCCTGCGAGCCTCCACCTACCGCGCCGTGCTCGTCCACACCGCCGCCGAGGCGGGCAACGCGCCTGGCCCTGACTATGCCTACGGCTGGGGAATGCTCGACGCCGCCGCTGCCACCGCGATGCTCGAAGCCGGCCTCACAGGTGCCTCGCAGGCGCTCGTGCAAGAGATGAGCGTGGCCGTGGGAGGCGAGGCGACGCAGCGCGTCTATGCCAACGGCACGCAGCCGCTGCGCGTCACCATCGCGTGGACCGACCCCAAGGCTTCCTCGGGCGCCATTGCCACGCTCGTCAACGACCTCGACGTGACGGTTGTGGACGATTCGGGTACGCAGTACCTGCCCTGGGTGCTCGACCCCGCTCAGCCGTCGGCCCCTGCGCAGCGCGGCCTCAACACGCGCGATAACGTGGAGCAGGTCGTGGTGGACGTGCCGGCGGCGGGCTTCTATACCATCCAGGTGCGCTTCCGCGAGCAGCGCAGCGCGCC
Organism: uncultured Rhodothermales bacterium; assembly: GCA_965365405.1. Lineage (GTDB taxonomy): Bacteria > Bacteroidota > Rhodothermia > Rhodothermales > BA12 > CBDUCD01. Next base: position 5,025 of record CBDUBO010000016.1, read on the forward strand.
CACCGCCGCGGCAGGCAAGCCGCAGACCTTCTCGCTCGTGGCCTCAGGCCTTTCCGTTCCGGCCCCCACACTGCCCGTCGAGTTGACCGCTTTCGAAGCTGTCGCGGGGGGGCACCAGGCGCTGCTGCGCTGGACGACGGCCAGCGAAACCAACAACGCGGGCTTCAGCATCGAGCTGCGCCCCGCCGACGAGGCCGCGTGGCGGGCCGCCGGATGGGTGGCAGGCAATGGCACGACCGTCGAGGCGCAGCGCTACCAGTACAGCATGCCCGGCCTCGCGCCGGGGCGCTACCATTTCCGCCTGCGCCAGGTGGACTTCGACGGCGCGTTTGCCTACAGCCCCGAAGTCGAACTCGACATCGCGCTCGACGCCGCTTTTGCCGTCAGCACGCCCGCGCCCAACCCGTTCGCCCACCGGTCCGTCAGCCACGTCACCGTGGGGCGGGGGCAGCAGGTGCAGGCCGACGTGTACGACCTGCTGGGCCGCCACGTCGCCACCGCGTTCAGCGGCTACGTGCCCGCGCAGACGGCGCAGGCCGTCGAGGTGGACGGTGAAGGGCTCGCGCCGGGCGTGTACGTGCTCGTCGTGCAGGGCGAGGCGTTCCGGCACACCGAGCGCATCGTGCGCGTGCGCTGATCTATTCGGGATAGCACAAAAAACCCCTCGGCGGTCTGCGGATCGCCGAGGGGTTCGTGTTTGGAGCAGCACCCACTCAGATGTTCATCGGGATGCCGTAGGCCACCTTCGTGGCCTCCATCACCGCCTCCGAAAGCGTCGGGTGCGGGTGGATGGCTTCCATGATCTCGTGCGCCGTCGTCTCCAGCGTGCGCGCCGTCACGGCCTCAGCAATCATCTCCGTCGCCTCGGCACCGATGATGTGGCAGCCCAGGAATTCGCCGTACTTGGCGTCGTAGATCACCTTCACGAAGCCCTCCATGTGCCCGATGGCGCTGGCCTTGCCGTTGGCCGAGAAGGGGAATTTGCCCACCTTGATGTCGTAGCCGGCTTCTTTGGCCGCCGCTTCGGTATAGCCCACCGATCCGATCTGCGGGTTGCAGTAGGTGCAGCCGGGGATGTTGCGCTTGTCGAGCGGGTGCGGATCTTTGCCCGCGATCTTCTCGACGCACACGATGCCTTCGTGGCTGGCTTTGTGCGCGAGCCACGGCGCGCCCGCCACGTCGCCGATGGCGTAGATGCCCTCGACGTTGGTGCGCCCGAACTCGTCCACCACGATGGAGCCGCGGTCCGTCTTGATGCCCAGCTTTTCGAGCCCGATGTTTTCGACGTTACCGACGACGCCGACGGCGCTCAGCACCTGGTCGCACTCGATGGTTTCCTCGCCCTTCTTGGTCTTTACCTGCACCTTCACCGCCTTGCCCTTGGTGTCCACGCCCTGCACCTGCGCGCCCGTCATGAGCTTGACGCCCATCTTCTTGTACGCCTTCTCCAACTCCTTCGACACGTCGGCGTCCTCGACGGGCACCAGCCGATCCATCACTTCGATGATGGTGACTTCGGTGCCCATGTGGTGGTAGAAGTAAGCGAACTCGACGCCGATGGCACCTGCGCCGACCACGACGAGGCGCTTGGGCGGCGTTTTCTGGAGCATCGCCTCTTTGTACGTGATCACCTTTTTGCCGTCCACCGGCAGGGGCGGGATTTCGCGCGCCCGCGCACCCGTGGCCACGATGATGTGCTTGGCCTGCACCGTCGTGTTTTCGCCCACCTGCTCGCCGTCCATGGTTTCGGAGGGCTTGACGCTAATCTGGCCTTTGCCTTCAAGCGTGGCGTGGCCCATGATGACGTCGATCTTGTTCTTCTTCATCAGGTAGGCGACGCCCTTGTTCATCTTGTCCGCCACGCCGCGGCTGCGCTCGATGACCTTGGCAAAGTCGGCCTTGGCCTGTCCCGTCAGTCCGTACTCCTCGAAGTGCGAGGCGTAGGCCATGACCTCGGCGCTCTTGAGGAGGGCCTTGGTGGGGATGCAGCCGATGTTGAGGCACACGCCGCCAAGCTTGTTTTTCTCGATGACGGCGGTTTTGAAGCCAAGCTGCGCCGACCGGATGGCCGTTTCGTAGCCGCCGGGGCCGGTGCCGATCACGACGACGTCGTAGGATGCGTTTGCCATAAAGGGGGAAAGGGAATGGTTCAGAAGGTCGAACAGGCCAAAATAAAATCCGACCCCCGGAGGCTGCCGGATTGTCTGTGAAAAGGGGCTGTTGGTGTGGCGCGGCGTGCTCGAAAACAGGCGGGCCTGCGCTGAACATTGTCGGCGCAGGCCCGCGAATAGACGTTTTCAGCCTCTTTACCGCAGCATCGCCAGGCTTTCGGCGCGGCTCCACAGGTTCATGGCCTCCTGCACCGCCGGGTCGAGCGGCATGACGATGGGGTAGAAGAACTCGCTACCGAACAGGTTGCGGGCCAGGTACCCCTTGAGCCGTGCTTCGATCACGCCGCGTTGCCCGGCCAGGTCGCTCTGCAGGTGAACGCCCTTGCGTGCGTCCACGGCCGCAGCGTCGCTGGTGAACGTGACGCGGTCTTCAGCCTTGAGGAACGCGACGAATTCATTCCACAGCGCCTCATCCACTTTGAATCCGCGGATGAACTGCTGCGGGTCTTCGCCCCAGGCCGTGCGCAATTCCTGCTCGTGCGCGTCGAAATGCTCGCGGGCAAAGCGGAAGTCGAGGCCCTTGCGCGAGACACTCACGAGCAGCGAGGACGTGTCCGGCACAACGATGTAATCGGGCAGGATGCCGCCGCCGCCGAACACCGTGCGGCCGTGGTCGGTCTTGAACTGAAGCGAATCCGGCACGGACTCGGCGTACTTGCTCACGTCGAACATCGAGGAGCTGAGCGAGGCATACTTCTGCTCGTAATAGCTCTCGAAGCCCTTGCCGGCGGTGTAAGGCGTCTGGATGAGGCGGCCGGAGGGCGTGTAGTAGCGCGAGATCGTCATCTGGAGCACGCCGCCGTCCGAAAGCGGAAACTGCGTCTGAACGAGGCCCTTGCCAAACGTGCGACGCCCCACGAGCAGGGCGCGGTCGTGGTCCTGAAGCGCGCCACTGACGATCTCGGAGGCGGAAGCCGAATACTCGTTGATGAGCACGATGACGGGCTTGTCCTCGAACATACCGCCCGGCGTGGTGCGCTCGCTGCTGTTGTACTGCGCGTTGCGGCTGCGCGTGGAGACGATGGTTTTGCCGCCGGGCAGCATCTCGTCGGCCATGCCCACGGCCGAGCGCATCACGCCGCCGGGATTGTCGCGCAGGTCGAGCACGAGGCGCTGCATCCCCTGGGCGATGAGTTCGCGCATCTTGGTGCGGAACTCGTCGAGCGTGGTCTGGGCAAAGTGGTTGATGCGGATGTAGCCCGTCTGCCCGTCGAGCATGAAGGCGCTGTCCACGGTGAAGATGGGGATGCGGGCGCGCGTGATCTGGAACGTGATGGGCTCGGTTACGCCGGGGCGGGCCACGGTCATGCGCACGCGCGTGCCCTCGGGACCCTTGAGGTGCTTGCGGATGTCGTCGTCGTCGAAGCCGACGGCAGACGTGTCGTCGATACCGACGATGCGGTCACCGGGCATCACGCCGACCTTCTCGCTGGGCCCGTTGGCGACGGTCGTGATGACGCGGGCGGTGTCGTTGGGTACCTCGAACATGATGCCGACGCCGCCAAACGACCCCTGGAAACCTTCCTGTACTTCCTGGAGGTCTTTGGCCGGGATGAAGGCCGAGTGCGGGTCGAGCTGTTCGAGCATTCCCTCGATGGCCGCGTCGGCGATCTTCTCGGGGTCGGTGCCCTCGACGTACTGCTGGTGGATGATGAGGAAAGCGTCCTCGATTTTGCGCAACTGACGCACTGCATCGGACGATGCGCGGTCGTGTTCGAGTTTCATCCCGACGGTCGTGCCCACAGCAATGGCGAGCAGGGTGGGCAGGACGTAGCGGACAGCAGACTTCATGAGCAGACTGGGCAGGCGGACTTCCGTGGCGTGCAAAGTTCGGGCCGGCAGGGAATCCGGTGAAAAATGGGTGCGGCTTGTATGCCCCGCACCTTGCATGGTTCGCCGGGCACAACGATAATGTTGCACCGGGCAGTCTCTCCCTAACGGCGCGTGTCGGTACCTTCGTCTCCTCACCCCACCGCCCCATGGAAGTCCCCCGAGAAGTCTCCGCGCGCACGCCGGAGTTCGAGTCCGCCCTTGCCCCCCTCCAGCAGCGCCTCTCCGCCGGACGCGGGGTGTGTCTGCTTTTTGCCGGTGCCAGTGCCGAGGCGCAGCAGCAGGCCTTGGGGCGCATGAAAGAGGTGCTCAACCTGCCGCTCCACCAGGTCAGCCTCGACGCGCTCTACGACGAGCGCCAGATGGCCGCGCAGGGCAACTTGCGCGAGGTGTTCGACTCGGCAGGGGAGACGCCTTCCATTCTCTGCTTCGACAACGCCGACGCCTTTTTTCGCAGCGAGAACCGGCAGAGCGCGCGAGAAGGCCTCGACCCGGACGCGCTTACACCCATCACCTACCTCTTCGACCGCATCGAAGCGTTCGGCGGGGTGGCGGTGCTGTGCTTGTCCAATAGCGCCTACATCGCCGAAGCCCGCCCGCGCGCTGACGTGGTGGTGACGTTTTAGGGCGCGGCATAGGTGCGCCGTGGGTAGACGCTTGGCTTCGAGCAATGCGAGCGTCTACCCACCCACTCGCGCAGCGCTGTAACACCGGGGCATCGCCGTACGTCTTGGGGGCATCGCAACCGCCTCGTCCGGTGTCTCTTTCCCTTCGCCTCGGCTTTTCTCGCCTCGCCGGCCCGCAAGCCCGGTTCTCCGCCCTCGTGCGGCTACACCAGGACCGGGTGTTTGGCCTCGCCCTTCACCTCACCGGCGACCACGACGTGGCCGCGGACGTGGCGCAGGAAGCGTTCATCCGGCTGTGGACGCACCGGGAGAAGGTGGAGGAAGCGCGTGCGGGTGCGTGGCTGCTGCGTGTAACGCGCAACCTCGCCATCGACCACTTCCGCACCGCGCGGCGGTGGGCCACCAGCAGCGAAACCGAGCCGGACGCCCTCGCGGCTTCCGACCCGCTGCCGGACGAGGAGGTCGAACAGTCGGCCCGTGCCGCGCGCGTCCACGCGGCGCTCGATGGGCTGCGCGAGCCGTTTCGCAGCCTGCTCGTGCTGCGCGAGCTGCAAGAGCTGAGCTACGAGGAGATCGGCGAGGTGCTCGACCTGCCGCTCACCTCCGTCAAAGTCTATCTCCACCGGGCGCGCAAGATGCTGCGCACCACTTATCTGGAACAGAACCGTGCCGTCGCCTGACCTTTTCCTCGACCCCCACGAGCCCGACGAGCGCCTCGAAAGGTGGCTCGACGGCGACCTGCCGCCCACCGAGGCGGCGCAGGTCGCGCATGCCGTGCGCCACTACGAAGCCTGGCAGCAGGCCGAGCGTGCTGCGCGCGTGCTGCAAAGCGTACTGCACCGCACGCCCACGCCCGTCGCGCCGCCGGATTTCACCCGCCGTGTACTGCGCGAGGTGACCCGGCACGAGTGGGAAGCACGCACGCAGCAACCCCGCGTGCCCCTGGCCGAGCGCCTCGTGGCCCTGCTGCGCGTGTCCCACTGGCAGCCCGCGCTTGCCCTGGCGGCGCTCGTGCTCGTCGCCGTGGCCTTCTGGCCGCGCCCTCCCCAGCCCACCGAAGCTGAAGTCGCCCAGTCGCTCGAAGACGTGCGGTGGACGCTGGCCTATCTCAGCAACACCGGCGAAAAAGCCGGCCTGATGGTGCGCGACCGCGTCGTGGTGCCGCACGTGGTCGGGCCTGTCCGGCACGCCCTCGAAACCTCCCTCGAAGAAAGCAACACCCTGTAGCCATGAAGCACACCTTTCTCATCTGCTGCGCGCTGTTCGCCGTATGCACCTCTTCGCTACGGGCGCAGACGGCGCTTGAACGCGACCCCGGGTACGTGGACATCGACGCTTTCGCGTCGTGGTTCGACACCTCTCCCACCGTTGAGGTCAACATCAAGGGGTCGCTGCTGCGCATGGCCGCCGCCGCCACGCGCGACGAAGATCCCGTGCTGGCCGCCATGCTCACCAAGCTGCGCGCCATCCAGGTACGGACCTTCCGCTACCGCCCCGGGCTGCACAACCAGCTCCTGAGCCGTACCGATGGCCTGTCGCGGCGGCTGCGCGAGCAGGGGTGGGACGCCATCGTGCGCGTGCGCGACGACGGCGAGAACGTGGACATGTTCATGCGCGCCAGCGGCGAAAAGGTGCAGGGCATGATGGTGACCGTCGTGAGCCCTGACGAGGAGGAAGTCGTCTTCATCAACATCGTCGGAGAAATCGACCCCGAAGAGGTCGGGCGGCTCGGCAGCCGATTCGACATCAAGGGCCTCGACCGCACCGCACACCGCCGCTGATCCATGTCCCTCACCCGCCTCCGCCTCCTCACCGCCTGCCTGCTGCTGGCCGTCACCTTCAGCAGCACGGGTTGCCTCTACTCACGCGAGATCGCGCAGACGCGCCGCGACTTCGAGCGCCAGTACCCTGATCTCCAGCTCAAGCGCGAGTTCGTGCTCAGCGTGGGGCCCGGCACTATCGGTTTTACGCGCTGGCTTGCTGGCTTCGCGGACGACGACGAGGACCTGCGGATCGCCACGCGCGTGCTGGAAGACGTGCGCCGCGTCAAAGTAGGCGTGTACCGCGTCGAGACGCCCGGCCTCGACCTCGACGCCTACGACCTGCCCGCGCTGCGCCGGCTGCGCGGCTGGGAAACCGCTGCCCGCATTCGCGAGGAGGAAGAGGTGGTGTGGGTGCTCTACCGCGAGCACCGGGGCCGCATCGAACGCCTGTTCGTGGCCGTGCTCGACGATGAGAACCTCGTCCTGACCCGCCTCGACGGCGACCTGGAGGCCATGCTGGCCCTCGTGCTGGAGGAGAAAGGCAACCTCTGGGGGAATTGAGCGGCGCTTTTACCCGTTTGCTGCCAGCCGCTGGCGCGGCTGCGAAACCGGGCGGAGGGGGGGTCGTAGTGGGGGCACTCGTTTTTCCCCTGACCCTCTACCTCCATGCGAAGCAAAGGAGCTATTGCCCTCGTCATCATCCTCCTGCTCGTCGGATTTGTCGGCTGTGCAGGGTGTGGCAGCTATAACAGCCTCGTCCAGACGGACGAGGTCGTGAACACCGAATGGGCGGATTTGCAGTCGCAGTACCAGCGGCGCGCCGACCTCATCGAAAACCTCGTCAACACCGTCAAGGGCTCGGCCAACTTCGAGCGCGAGACGCTCGAATCCGTCACCAACGCCCGCGCACGTGCCACCGGCATCAACCTGAACGCCGACGACCTGGACGATCCGGCCAAGGTGCAGCAGTTTCAGGAAGCGCAGGCGCAGCTTTCGGGCTCGCTCGGCCGCCTGCTCGTGGCCGTCGAAGCCTACCCCGAACTGCAATCCACGGCGGCCTTCCGCGACCTGATGGTGCAGCTCGAAGGAACGGAGAACCGCATCCAGACGGCGCGGCAGGACTACAACAACGCCGTGCGTACCTACAACACCTCCGTGCGCACCTTTCCGACGGCCCTCTGGGCGGGCCTGATGGGCTTCGACCAGCGCGTGCCGTTCGAGGCGGAGGCCGGGGCCGAGAACGCGCCCACGGTGGACTTCGGCTCCTGATCCGGTGACCGTTGCCCCCCGTGCCGGGCGCGTGCTGCTCGGCCTGCTCGTCCTGGCAATTGCCGCCTTGCCGGCGCTGCACGCGCAGCAGATGGCGGTACCCGCGCCGTCCGGCCAGTGGGTCACGGACGGCGCGGGCCTGCTGACGCCCTCCGAACGCGATCTGCTCAACAGCAAGCTGCGCGCCTACCAGGACTCCACCTCCACGCAGATCGTCGTCGTGACCGTGCCCGATCTGGGCGGGGCCGACCCGGCGCAGTACGCCCTCGAAATCGGGCGGCAGTGGGGCGTGGGGCAGGAAGGCTTCAACAACGGCGCCGTCCTGCTCGTCTCGCGCGACGACCGCAAGGTGCAGATCGCCACGGGCTACGGCCTCGAAGGGGCCATTCCCGACATCCTGGCCGGGCGCATTATCCGCAACCTCGTCGTGCCCGAGTTTCGGGAGGGGCGCTTTTTCAACGGCATCAACCAGGCCACCGACGCCATGATGCTGGCCGCGCAGGGCGAGTACGACGCCGAAGACGTGCCGCAGGGCGGGGGAGAGCAGGGCATCGACGCGGCCACGCTGTTCGTGCTGCTCATCATCCTGTTTTTCATCGTGCGCGCGTTCCGGCACCGGGGCGGCGGGGGCGGTGGAGGACGGCGCTACCGATCCTCCGGCGGCGGCCCGCCCGTCATCATCTGGGGTGGCGGCAGCGGTTGGGGTGGTGGCGGCTTCGGCGGCGGCTTTGGTGGAGGAGGCTTTGGAGGGGGCGGGTTCTCCGGCGGCGGCGGCAGCTTCGGCGGCGGCGGCGCGGGCGGAAGCTGGTGATCAACGGCTGATGGGCAACGTTCAATTGCCCATGGTCAATACTGGCACAGGGCTTTCTCCCATTGCCTACTGACGAATTGACCATTCTCCAATGTCCCGCATCGAAACGCTGCTTCAGTACCTCGTCGAAGACCCCGACGATCCCTTTACGCAATTCGCGCTTGCGCAGGAGTACGCCCGCTGCGGCGACAGCGAGCGGGCGCTGGGCTACTACCAGGCGCTGCGCAGCCGGCAGCCGGATTACGTGGGCACCTACTACCACCTGGGCAAGCTGCTCGAACAGGCCGGGCAGCTTGAACGGGCCCTGGAAGTGTACCGCGAAGGCATTGCCGTAGCCGGACGGGTGGGCGATGGGCACGCACGCGCCGAGCTTCAGGACGCGCTGGCCAAGGCAGAGATGGGTTGGGACGACGAGTAGAGGCGAAATGGCGTGTCGCTGCAACCCCTTCTGCGCCGCCCGTACAGCTTCGCCATGACGCCTCTCGAAGAAATCCAACACCTCGCGCAGGGCCGCCCGCCCGCCTCACCCGTTTCGTACGTGCAGGTGACGCGCACGGCCACCTACGCCGTGCTTCTGTCGGCACCGCTCCTGGTGCTCTACGAAGTGCTCATCCTGCTGGCCAACAGGGGCGCGTTGATGCAGGTGCGCGTGGGCGCGGACGTGTGGATCAAGACGGTGCTGGCTGCCGTGGGCATCACGGGCACGCTGGCGCTGTCGGTGCTGATCATGCTGGCGGGAACGCTGTTGGTGGCGTGGGAGCGCAGGCGCAGCGGGCCCGTCCCGCTCAGGCCGCGCTATTTCGGCTGGATGATCGCCGAGAGCCTGGCCTATGCCATCGTGCTCGCCTTTGCCGTCTCGCTCACCGTCAGCATCATCTTTGCGCGCATCGCGCCGCCTGCACCCGGCCTGCTGGCCGAACTGGCGCTTTCGCTGGGCGCGGGCTTGTATGAGGAGCTGGTGTTCCGCGTACTGCTGGTGGGCGGACTGTTCTGGGTGCTGCGCCGTGTGCTCACGTCGAAGACCGCGGCTTATGCCCTTGCCGCCGTCGTGGGGGCACTCGTGTTCAGTGCGGTGCATTACGTGGGCGCCTTGGGCGATGCGTTTACGCTCCAGTCGTTCACGTTTCGCTTTCTGTTCGGCCTCGCCCTCAACGCGGTCTTTCTGCTGCGCGGCTTCGGCAT